>JBGSKR010000388.1:0-3870 GCA_041741135.1 Mariniblastus sp. | reverse complement strand
CGCCAAACCTGCCAACCAATAGCCAACGTAAGTCGAAAATACAACTCCCCAGTCGGGCACGCCAATGATCGCCAGCACAATCAATTGGGTCATCGAAAACAAAAGAGCGATTGTGTAAACCACTGCCACCGCCAGGTATTTCCCCAACAAGATATCAAAGTCGGAGGCGGGCAATGTAAACAAAATCGAATCGGTGCCTTGACGTTTTTCATCGGCCCAAACTGACATCGTGATCGCCGGCACAAAAAATAACAGTAGCATCGGAAACCAGCGACTGAGCTGATCCAGGTTCGCTAGATTATCGGCAAAGAACTGTGGGCTGAACGCCATCACAGCCGATACCGTGACAAACACGACGATAAACAAATATCCCAGTGGTCCAGAAAAATACTGTTTGACGTTTCGCCAGAAAACGGCATTTACAACGTGCCATCGAAACATGTGATCTTCTCGTTCTTAATAGACAATGAACACTTGTGAAGAACCGTAGGATGGACATTCTTGTCCGTCCACTTCCAACTTCGACGGACAGGAATGTCCATCGTACAAACGTAGGATGGACATTCTTGTCCGTCCACCACCACACCTACACCGCAACCGAAAAATTGGTCAGCGAATGAAACTTTTGTTCCATCTCGCTGCGTTGCCCCATTTGAGCAATCGAATCGTCAAACACAATTCGACCTTGATCGATTAGCACCACGCGATCGCAGAGAATTTCGACCTCTTGCAAAATGTGCGTGGACAACAGAACGGTTTTGGTTTGCCCGAGGTCTTTGATTAACTGCCGAATGCCAACGAGCTGATTTGGATCAAGTCCACTCGTGGGTTCGTCGAGAATCAGAACATCGGGGTCGTGAAGCAAGGCTTGAGCCATGCCCACGCGTTGTCGAAAACCGCGAGAGAGTTTGCTGATCGGTTTATGAAAGACTTCTTGAAGATTGCATTTCTCAACGACGAATGCGGTTCGATCAATTCGCTGGTTCGAAGAAAGTCCGCGAGCACCGGCGAGATATTGAAGCGCACTTTTCGGAGTCATTTCATCGTAGAGAGGTCCATTTTCTGGCAAATAACCGATATGGCGACTGCCTTCGATTCGATCGGTCTGCATGTTGTGACCGGCGATCGAAATGGTTCCACGTGTTGGCGCCAAGAAACCTGTCAACAGTTTCATCGTGGTCGATTTTCCGGCTCCATTAGGGCCCAGAAAAGCGCAGACCTGCTTGCGTGGCACGGAAAAAGTGATGTCGTTGACGGCAGCAAAATTTCCATAGAACTTACACAACCCAGAGGCGGCAATCATGGCCGTGCCGCTGTCCAGCGAGTGATTCTTGGTCATCATCAATCCATTTTTCAGTGAAGTTTAGAAAGCAACTTACATAAATTGTCGCGGAAGTGTTTTAGGCGAGCGGTAAGTTTGTTTTTTTCCACGTAGGGAGATTCGCCAGAATTCCCTTTCGAAAAAAGGAACTTTGGCGAGTCCACTACGACAGGAAGTTTTCTGCCACTTGCCATAGAAACCAAACGTCAGAAGACGAAATTTTATCGACTGAGAGAGAGTTTTCAACAGGTGGGTCGTCGATCACTGAACCACATACATCAGACAGCCGCAGCCCTGACACATCAGCGGTTTTTTCATCAACAATTCTGCCGCCATCTGCGTGGTCAATCGTTGATTACAGTTGCCGCAAAACTGCATGTCGGTTTCGCCAAGTGCATCCTCGCTTTTTCCCGCGACAAGTCGTCGATACTCTGACAGCACTTCTCGCGGCAATTCTTTCTCCGCATCGACCAACTCGCCAGAGACGCGTTTCAATTCGGACTTCAGCGCTTCGGTTTCCAGCTCGACTTGTTCTTTGATCTTCCGGGTTTCTTCCTTCGCCTTCGCGTGGTTGGCTTTGGCCGCCTCACCGGCCGCAAGTAGTTGATCAAGCCGTTCAAGCTGTTCCAAAATTTCGTCTTGAAGCACCGCGTTGGCTTGTTCGTCAGCCGCGATTCGCTCCTTCAGCAATTGAAACTCTTTGTTCGATTCCGCCGCATTGAGCCGGCCCTTGAAGTCGTAGATTTTTGCTTCCCGTTCATCAAGCTGCAACTGTTTTGCATTACATGCCATCCGGCATTTCTTTACAGCGTCTTGGGCAGACTCTAATTCACTCAAAAAGCTCGCCTCGTTTGCAACCACAACTTTGATTTTAAGTGGCCCGCGATTGATGCGGTGCTCGACATCGTTGATCTGCTTCAGCAGGCGATGTATTTTTCGGAGTAACTGAAAATCCAATGCCACTACGCAACTCCCGAGTTATTGTCAAAAATTCAAAGCCGCTGTTATCGTATCAGACAGCAAAACAACTGACCATGACGGCACCTTAGACCTCAAGGCTCGAAGTTAAATGATAGTCTCGGCCCACTACGGTGCTTCGGGAACCGGCAGTAGCGGAAGCAACTCCTCCGCAACACAGTCGCCGAGGAACTTGCTGCCCGCTTGGGTAAAGTGCACATTGACCGGGAGTTGCAACTCCTTTAGTTTCTCTGCCACATCACCATGCAAATCGTTAATAGGAATCTCGTTCTCTTTCATGATCTCCAGTGCCGCAGCATTGTAGCGATCAACGTTCGCGGGATCGCGAAACGGTTTCGACCCCGGTGGAAACGGTGTCGTCGTCGCATAGATTAGTTTGGCGTCAGTCTTCTTGAGTGCCGCCACGATTGTTTTCAAATTCTCGGTGTAGGTTGCTAAATCCGCTTGAGGTGGATCGAGTGGGTCGTTCGAAACCTCGGCGGGATTTGATTTCTTAACGTGTTTCAAATCGTGCAGACCGAAATTGAAATGAATCACGTCCCATTTGCGAGTTCCGCCTTTTTCATCAATCCACTTATCGATCAACGCGACTCCGTTGATCGTTCCACCGGCATTTCCCGGATTGTGAAACACATTGGCTTTTCCCTTCAGTGATTTTGTTACATGGGGCGTGTAACCGATTGAAATGGAATCTCCAATGATCAGCACATTCGGTAAGCTTGGATCGATTGCCGGCTCTTCTGCTGGCTTCTTAATCTGTTTTTGTTTGTCAGCCTTGTTCTTTTTCGCAGGAGCAGTTTCTTGGGTAGGCGCGACTTGTTGAGCAGTCACATTGATTGTGCCCAAAGCCACGAAAGCCAAAACTAAGAGGGCGACAGAACTAGCATTAAAGATTCGTTTAAGTTTCATTGTTTCTATTCCAAGTTGTTGAACGATAATCCAAGTTGTAAACGGTTACGAAAAAAAAATTTGGCTTGCCAATGTGTTCCGCCCCCACGGGCTTGTCCCGTGGGATGGAGAGGTTGAAGGCTAGCCCGCTTCAATTCTGATAACGCTGACCTTGCCATGAGTTGCGACGAATGAATTCAGCATCCACCGCCGCCAAAATACGAGGTTTGTCCAAACACCACTCGGGGCCGATGAACCAGTCGCCCGGTGCTTCTCCACTAATGCGTTCCACAATCATCGTCGGCGGGATCAACTCCAAAAAATCAACCAGCGTCGTGATGTACTCTTCAAATTCCATCAACTGCACTTCGCCCTTGCGAACTTGGTCAGCCAGCGGCGTATTATCCACAGCGTACAAATTATGAATTTTTACCGCATCCAGTCCCGACACTGCGACCTCTCGAGCCGTTGCCATCATGTCGGCATGAGACTCGCCCGGCAGTCCCAACATGATGTGGGCACAAATCTCAAATCCGCGACCAGCACTTCGCTCCATCGCATCGACGAATGAATCGTGGTAATGACCTCGGTTCATCCAGTCCAGTGATTTGTTATGAATCGTTTGCAAACCATATTCGACCGTCAGCGGAATCCGAGTCGCAAACTCTTCCAACAAATCCAGC
>JBGSKR010000387.1:0-2388 GCA_041741135.1 Mariniblastus sp. | reverse complement strand
GCCCATGATCAGTCTTACTGTGAGGGAGACCGACGAGATCATTGTTCGCAGTTACCTTGTTTATCAGTGCTTATAAATACCTCTGTGAAGGGTAGGCCGGAAATTATTTTGGGGATTCTGAAGTTTCTGGTTCCCGACCCGTGTTTTTGGCTGTTTGAGCGTCTGGTTTTGATCTTTTGGGGAGCAGTTGGGACTTGCCGATCTTGTCCACGAAGTTCACGGAGCCAGTCTCACGCAGATGACGGACTTCTCCGTGCGGAAGTGGCGATCGAACCGGCAGGCCTTCATTCTCATACGTGTCATCCAGCGAACGGATGGTCTTACTGCCGCCCGGCAATTTGGCAGTCGGCTTCACACCACGCGGGCTGCCTCCTCGGCGTTTCTCACCGCTGGCGGCGATTCGCAACGAGGCAAGTTTCGTAGCCGTGGCGGCTGGCTGTGCGTAGCGGTATGGTTCATCCGTCGTCAGCAGTCGCCAGGCAATGATGGCCAGCTTGCATGCCGTCGCCACCACCGCCACATTATGACACTTGCGGCGTTGCAGACGCTGGAAGAAATGGCCCAATGGACCAGCCTGCCGCGAATACTGTTGCGCGGCTTGCACGAGCATCACGCTGTCGAATCTAACTGACTGTATTGAGTTGGGTTCTCGTATATTGGCGCATTGGGCGAATTTGCCAGTTGCGTGTTATGTCAGACACCTCCAACGTTCAATTCCGATTCTCGTGATTCGAAGGTCGCTGAGCATCCGAGACAAATTCCACGTTGGGGAAGAACTGATAGTTAAGAAAAAATAACTAAAGTAGCTCGCAGCGAAAACCCGCGATTCGAAAATCCGCTGGCATCCAAAGTTAATGCCGAATTGTTGAAGCAACGTTCCTTAAAACTCAAAAGGAAATTCCGAGTTGGTCGCAACAATCGCTACGAGCAGAATTCCAAAAAAGCTGGGACAGAAATCGAGTTTTCGCTCCGGAATCCGCTCTTGCGGCACCAATCGTCACAGTCGATAATCGTTTGAACTTCATCCGCGTCATCCTCAACCTACAATTTGCCGGTGCGTTCAATGTTGTTGGAGGTTGACGCTAACGTTAGTATTCGGCGAACCGCCGCTTGACTTCACATGGACCCAAAACTTCGCCAAGCCCTTTCATCTCGTGATCCATCTTTTTGGACGCCAATCGTCGCGTGCCTCGCATTCGTCGTTGTAGGTCTTTTTGTTTTATGGACGTACCGTGATCTGCCATTTGATTCAACGAGGTGGAAGAACGAAAAAGAAACGCGTTTTCAGATGGTTCGTGATCTGCTCGATAGCTATGATCTTGTGGGGCAGTCCCGCGAATCAATCGACATAATGCTGGGTGAACCAAGAGGCTGTGATTCTGTCCGGAATGGCAAATATGTTTACTGGGCTGGATCGGACGGGGTTATCGATGACATGTGGCTGGAAATCGAATTCTCCGATGACACCGTCGTCTCACTTAGGTACTGCCCCGATTAGATCGCCTCCGTGAGACAAATAGACCAATGGCACAGCCTTGATATTGACCGAGTATTCGGACGACGGGAGCGGCAGCACGATGCACGATGCTCACTGATTATCAGCAGCCCGATCTGAAAGTGGTTCTGTTCGGTGGAACATCGGGAACATACACTGGAATGGAGCGCTTTGGCCGAACAATTGATCACCGCTGGTACGACTTTACCTCCGGCAACATGAATCGGGCTCGCATATAAATGGTAAGTGATCTTAGGGCGAAATGATGGTCCATCCATCTGGAGACAGTAATTTGGCGACTCTGCAGATTTCTGCCGAGACAGATTTGCATTTAAATTCGCGATACCCATTTACGTACATCCACCGAAGATACAGCCGAGGTTTTGCTGATGAGACGCTTACACCGGGATCGTGCCGGACAGTTTGATGTGCCTCGCCAACACCGCCGAGAATTCCGACGTCGCATTCTTTCGACATCGCTGGCGGTACTGATTTTCGTCACCTCATTTCCTCAAAATGCGCTCCTCGCCGGTAACTGCCCCGGAGGTTCTGGTGGGAACCCGAATCCCCCGTACAATCCGCCGCCTTGTGGACGGAATCAGTGCTGCCCACCGCAATATGGTCCTGGTGGCACCGGCGGTCCAAATGGCCGCGGTGGCGGTGGCCCGGGTCCTGTGATCCGGGGAGCTGCTGGTTACGGCCCTACGTCCACAATGGATCCAATCTACCTCAAGTACGGAACGGTTGCCGAAGCAGCGACGGACTTGAGTTTGCCCGGCCCTGCCTTTGGCTGGTCGATGGAGCGAACCTACAACAGCGGTGGTACTGGTGCTTCGTCGCTGGGCAATTTCTGGCTGAGTGGCGACGCCGATCAGTATCTGGTCCAGAGTGGC
>JBGSKR010000386.1:0-2553 GCA_041741135.1 Mariniblastus sp. | reverse complement strand
AAGGAAAAAACAAGTTATAGCGTTGTTGCACCTTGTAGCGTTTATGCTATATTGATGGCTGTGGGGTGTCAACAGTTTGTCCTTGATTTTTCAAAAAAGACTTGTTGGCACGAACCACGAACTCGGGTTTAGTTCTTACCGAACTCTGTTGATGCGCTAGTTTGCATGAGCGAGCTGATTTTGCTCAGAGCGAAGGGGCGCGGCTGAGAGAGGTCTGTGCAAAATGCAGGAATAGGTAAACCACAGAATGCCGTCTCAAGCGAAATATACGGAAGTGATGTCCGTCATCGAGCGTCGCATCCGTGCAGGAGACTATTTGCTCAGCAATATTCCCGGCGAACGGAAGATCGCCGAGGAAACGGGCGTCAGCTATATGACGGCTCGCCGCGCTGTGCTGAAATTGCTTGATCAAAAAGTGTTGATTCGTCAGCCATCGGGCGCGCTTGATATTCATCCAACTTATGCAAAGCAAGCGCGACCCGCGGAAGTGGTGCTGCTCTATCCGGCCTATCCGTCGACTTATTTAACGCAGTTGCGTGGAATGGTTTCCGATTTTGCCGAGAAGCGTGGCATTCGACTGCGACCTGCTCAGTATATTCATTGGGATGAACGCACCGTCGTCGAGGCGGCCGAACAAGCACGCGGAGCGTTCGTGATTCCTTCGGGAGAAGCAATTCCACTTCGTTTAGTCGAAACCTTCAAAGAGAACAAAGTAGTGATTCTCGACGGAGATTTTGCCTCGTTGGGATTGCCCTCGATCCGCTTGTTTTCAGAAGAAAACATCGAGATGGTCATGGATCATCTTTATGATTTGGGACATCGACACATTGATTGCGTAAACACTCAGAACCAGAACGCCGAAATCGAACGGCGAATCGATATTTGGGACCGTTGGATTCAACGTAAGAACGTGAAGGGCCAACTGTGGGATAGCCCCGCAGCGAGTTTCACCGATCCGACCATCGTTTCCTACAACCTGATGGCTCGGTTGCTTGATGAAAGCGAAGTCGCGGCAACGGCATTGGTCGGAACGACATGCCCGGCAGCGATAGGCATGATGCGGGCCTGCTGGGAGCGCGATTACCGAGTGGGGAAAGACATTTCCATTTGCTCAATCAACATCGAACCTCCCGCCGAATTTTTCTGCCCTTCGATTACCGGGCTTAACATGCCGAACTTGGCTGGCGTGCTGGAGTCATGTGTCGATTGGATTTTTGGCCAAGACGCTTATCAAGGCACTGCGCTGCTGGAACCTAAGTTATTGGAACCCAAAGAAACATCATTGTTTGAAGGAGAATCCACCGGCAAACCCGGTTCCAAACCTAAAATCTAGTCTTCACGAAACCACTTTTCTCGACATCACTCGAACTATTCTTCCGCGCCACGTTGCGACTTGAGTAACGTGGTGCACGGTAAGATGTTCTTCCACGAATTGATCGGCATCTCATGCTCAGAATTAAATCCTCGTCGTTTGCGATCGGCACTATCCTTTGCCTGTTAACCGTCCAAGTTGCGGCTGCTAATCAACACAATGTCGGTTCTCCCAATGGCGAGTTGCGACTTGAATTTGCCTTGGAGCATGGCGTTCCCAGCTACGTTTTGAAGCGTCACGGGAAAGAGATTATCAGCAAGTCTCGGCTCGGTGTTGAACTCGCGGATCAACCCGGACTGGCGGAAAGCTTTCAGATCGTTTCAGCCAACTGCTCGGGGCACGATGGAACTTGGACGCAACCTTGGGGCGAACGCAAAGAAGTTCGCAACAATTATTGCGAGCTGCGGATCAAGCTGAGTCAGCAAGACGATCTCGCACGGGAAATGTTTATCGTTTTTCGCGTGTTCAACGATGGGATCGGCTTCCGTTACGAATGGCCCGAGCAGAAAAATCTAAAGCACCTTGTCATCAGCGACGAACTCACTGAGTTCAATTTCAAGCATGATTGCAATGCGTGGTGGATTCCGGCCTACGAGCCAGAGCGATACGAATATCTCTACGATGAAACCAAAGTGAGCGAAATCGGCATGGCGCATACGCCGGTCACATTTCTGCAGCCTGATGGCGTTTGCCTGAGTATTCACGAAGCCGCACTGGTAGATTACGCGAGCATGACGCTCGAAAATACAGAGGGTTCAAAGCTCAAGGCCAACTTGGTACCTTGGTCGGATGGCACGAAGGTGAAAGCCGACTTACCTTTCCATTCACCATGGCGAACCGTTCAGGTCGGTGCAAACCCTGGCGAGTTGATCACTTCGTACATGATTCTCAACTTGAACGAACCCAGCAAGTTCGCCGATACAAGTTGGATCAAGCCGGGCAAGTTCGTCGGCGTTTGGTGGGAAATGCACCTCGATAAGTCGACCTGGGGTTCTGGCGAGCGGCACGGTGCGACCACTGCCAACGTCAAGCGCTACATCGACTTCGCTGCCGCAAATGATTTTGACGGCGTTCTCGCTGAGGGATGGAACCAGGGTTGGGACGGCGATTGGACCGCCAATGGCGACAAGTTCAGTTTCACAAAGCCCTACCCCGATTTCGACATCAATGAACTTTCTCGC
>JBGSKR010000385.1:0-3650 GCA_041741135.1 Mariniblastus sp. | reverse complement strand
CGACGTAGCCGCCGAAACGTTTGAGACTGAATTGGAGAATCGCCACGGGAGTGGCGGCAGCAAATTGCCTTCGGCGTGAGCCTTGTTCGATGGACTCCCTCCATAAAAACTTCTCCCCCTCTCCCCAAAAATTCGGACGATTAAGTTCTCCATTCTGATCAAACTCAATCGTCCGAATTTTTGGGGAGAGGGGGTCGGGGGGTGAGGGGAATCAGTAAAATGAAACGAAACGAATCGACGCCAAGTTGTTCGCTTCAGCGTAATGCCAAAAAGGATGATGAGTTCGAACAATTGATGTGCCACTCGTTGCGGAATCAATATTTTAATCCCAACATGTTTTCTCAAAAATTGACGCGAAAGTAGCAGGTCGAAAACCCTCACCCCCCAGGCCCCCTACTCCCGTGAATTCGGAGAACGCATGATGAGCCAAAGATGCGAATTGGTCCGAATTCACAGGAGAGGGGGAGCCAGATTTAATTCGAGAGGGAGAGCCAGTATGATTGTTGTGGCAGCATTTTCTTGGTCAATAAAATAGGGCTCACGCCATGAGCTAATCGCTATCAGCTCTGCCGGCGCTGATTGTTCTCCGTCCTTATCAATACTTTTCAGGAGTTCGAGATGAATGACTCAGGAAGATGTTGTTCACGTGGTTTTACTTTGGTGGAACTGCTGGTCGTGATCGCGATCATCGGGATTCTGATTGGCATGTTGCTGCCTGCCGTGCAAAGCGTTCGTGAATCGGCACGGCGAACAAAGTGTGCCAACCCTCTGAAACAGATGGGTTTGGCCATGCCTAACTTCGATAGTTCCAACGGCTATTTGCCGCCCGCTCGAGTGCTCGGCATCCAGCCAAATTCAGAAGAGTTTTCCGCGACTTGGGCTGTCTTTATTCTGCCTTTCATCGAACAGAAAAATGCACTCGATTTATGGGATTTGCAGAAACCCTACTACAATCAGACTTTGCAAGCCCGCACGATCGCACCGCCGATTTTCTTGTGCCCATCACGTCGCAACGCCCCAGTTTTGAGTATCCAAGGAGACAGCAAGAATCGCCAAGCAGCGGCTTCGCAAAATGTAACGGGGGCGGTCAGCGATTATGGCGGCGTCTGTGGCGATTTCGGTGGGATCACTTATGGCTCCGTTCCCAAAAAGCCGTGTTGTTACGGCTTTGAAGGAACGTTGGGTCAGCCCAACGCTGCCAATGGTGTGATCGTCACCGCGCGCGGAAAGAAGGGCATGGGGGCCGTATCGATTTCGATTGCGCTTGATATCACGCTGATTACCGACGGTTTGAGCAACACGTTCATGGTCGGTGAAAGACATGTCCATAAAGATGGTTACGGTTATCGTTGGCTCAATGGGCTAAGTTATGAGGATGGTTCGATTTATAACGGAGACCACAATAGCTTCTACGCTCCCGCCGGTCCTGGGTTTGGACTTGCTCGTGGCCCGAATCATCCACCGGGGCGCAGGGGGCTTTCAGCGATTCGGCAGTAGCCACCCCAGTGTTTGCCAGTTTGTATTTGCTGATGCAAGTGTGCATTCGGTGAACGTGAGCATTGACGAAACAACGCTTGGACTGCGAAGCGTGAGGGACGACGGGCAAGTTATTTCGACGGATGCGTTTTGATTCTCGTTCTCTTGATGGCAGGAAACTGATCGAATGGATTTTGGAAGATTGTGGTTCGCTATTTTCCTTGTTTTGCTGACGGTGTTGACTGGGTGCAGCAATGAGAAAGGAACGTATCCAGTGAAAGGCACGCTGACGCTTGCTAGCGGCCAGCCGCTGGCAAATGCGTCGATTTCCATGGAAGCAACAGAAGGCTCTTTGAGCGCCACCGGCGGGTCGGATGCGAATGGTCGCTTTGAAATGAGTACTTATTCATTCGGTGACGGAATGCCGCGAGGAACCTATCGTGCGCTCGTGATCCCGCCCAGCGGCGATGACCCCGATGTGCGCCAACCAAAACTGTTCGATCCGAAGTACAGTTCTTATCAAACCTCTGGTTTGCAGTTCACAATCGAAGGTGCGGTCGAGGATCTGGAAATTCGTCTGAAGTAGAATTCAATTCGACCTGAGAATTTCTAGCCACGAAAATACACATAACCCACAGAAAAAATTCGCTGATTAGTTTTTGTGATTGTTTGTGTCGTTTCGTGGCTAAAGTGAGAATCCTGAATCAACGCAACCAAATTTCGATGGCCACGCGGTGACCGATGCCGTGTCGCTCAACTCGTGAACGGTTACGAAACCGGACGGCTCGCGCCGGTCCGCTACGGAAACCGGACGGCTCGCGCCGTTCCGCTACGGAAACCGGACGGCTCGCGCCGGTCCGCTAACATTTTAAGCCACGTTCTGGGAACAATAACGTGACACAGATATTCGGGTGACTGAAAATTTTTGCCACGAATCGCACGAATTTTCACGAATAAAGACTGCCATGGATTCGTGTCGATTCGTGAAATTTGTGGCTACTTTAAACTGTTTGCTCAGATATTTCACTTCGATTAGCGGTCGTCTGCGACGTTGCTTGCATCGCCCCAAATCAGATTAGCCGTCACAGGAAAATGATCCGACGGATAGCGGTCTTGCACTTTGGTCGAGACAATCGAGGCGGCGGAAGTTTTAAAGTGGCTGTTGTGCAAAATCCAATCGATGCGTCCGCCCGTTCGCGTCCCCCGAAATCCATGACCCGTGCCTTCCTCGTCGGACGCTACCGGAATGTGAGCTCGAAACGAATCAATCAAAGGGAACTGGCTCTTCTCACCGACCAACGTGTTGTAGGGAAGGCTTTTCTCGCCAGCATTAAAATCACCCATCACAATCATCGCGGTCTCGGGATGATGCAGTTTCAGCCATTGACTGATTTGCTTCGCTGACTCGATACGGGCAACTTTGCCAATATGATCGAAGTGTGTATTCAACACCAGGAAAGTGCGGTCTTCAAAACGCTGATCTTTCAGCAAAATCCAAGTCGCAATGCGGGGCAGGGCTGCGTCCCACGCTTTACTACCGGGCTCATCGGGTTGCTCGCTCAACCAGAATTGTCCGGCCTTCACTTTAGTGAAATGATCGCGTCGATAGAAAATCCCGCACTTTTCTCCCTCCTTCTCGCGAAGCTCTCGCGATCGTCCAAAATAAGCGAATTCGGGCAATTGGCTTTGCAGAAACTCGGTCTGAAAATCCAATTCCTCTTGGGTTCCCAAAACGTCGGGCTGATACTTCTGAATTGTTTCGACGACGGATTCTCGCCGGTGCTTCCAATGATTCTCACCATCAGCAGCCGCTCCGTAGCGAATGTTGAAACTCATCACTCGCAAATCTGACTTCGCCGACTGTTGCGGCGAAGTGGATTCCAACGCGACTTGAGCTACCGTTGATTCAATCGACAATATTGCCAGCAAACAGCTAAGAATCCATTTCCCAATCACTTGCATCTCGGCAACCTTTACAGCGGAGTTAAACAGAATTCCTTGCGACAGTTGAAGCTATGACGAGTGCCAATACGGCACGAGGAAGTAGAACTTTACTGTAAGTTACCTTCTGTCACTGGCTTCGAAAGAAAAATAGAATTGCAAAGCTGTCTACGGCGATTGCTTGTCTGTCAGTAACATTTGCATTCAAATGCCCCCACTTGGAATCGAACCAA
>JBGSKR010000384.1:0-6094 GCA_041741135.1 Mariniblastus sp. | reverse complement strand
TGATTCGAGTCGAACTCCCCGATTGACTTAAATTGGCATTGGCAGTTCGGATAGCAGTGGAGAAAACAACACAAACGCCAACTTTGACTCGTTTAACCGCACGACTCCGCAGTGAAAAGCTTTGACTATTACCAACGTTAGTTCGTACAACGCTTGTTTCCCCAAGAGTTCGCGATTCTACCCCCCTGAGAGTCGAATATCAAACTAATTTCTGCTGAACATTTCTTATTCGAACGACGTCCTTTCAAACGCTTTCCTAAACGATTCAATGCAGATTGAAAAGGCCTTGCACCAAGTTAATGAAAAAGTATAATCGCGTGCTTCCAACGACACGAAAGAATGTGTATATTGTTTGCATCGCGGGTGTAGCTCAGTGGCTAGAGCGTCACGTTGCCAACGTGAATGTCGTCGGTTCGAATCCGATCACCCGCTTTTTTATGGTCATCGACCGAGCCTGTCGATGATCTTCAGGTCGTTCTGACCAGCCTATTCCACTCAGGAAACTACAGGAATTTTTTAAGTGAACACCGAACTCGAAACGCCCGCTGCTCCCATCGTTGACGCAAAACCCAAACTTAACCTGAAGGTCGACGTTGCCGAGAAAAGTGCTTGCGAACGTCATGTGACCGTCACCGTTCCCCGCGAAGACATCGAGTTATATTTTACGAAGCAGTTTGACGAAATCGTCCCCAAAGCTGAGGTGCCTGGTTTTCGCACCGGCAAAGCCCCTCGCAAGCTGGTGGAAAAAAGATTTCGCAAACAGCTATCAGACCAGGTTAAAGGTCAACTTTTGATGGACAGTCTGTCGCAAGTCAATGATAGCGAGAGTTTCTCAGCAATCAGCGAACCTGATCTTGATTTTGAGCAGGTTCAAATTCCTGAAGTGGGCGACCTGACTTACGAATTCAACATTGAAGTCCGCCCCGAGTTCGAATTGCCTCAATGGCAAGGCTTGACATTGACTCGACCAGAGCATGAATTCACCGACAAAGAAATCGAGCTCGAAATCCAAAAACTGGGACAACGTTTCGCAGACCTTGCTCCCGTTGACGAACCGATCCAAGCCGGCGATTTTGTCGTGTGCAACATTACCAGTCGTTACGACAATAAAACTGTTTCCGAATCCGAAGAAGTAACGATTCAAGTTCGCCAGCAACTCAGCCTCTCGGATGCAACGATTGATGGCTTCCAGTCGCTAATGATTGGCGCGGTAGCCAACGACAAAAAAACCATTTCCGCAGAAATCAGTGAGTTCTCGGACAACGAAGCCTTGCGAGGGAAATCCGTGGAGCTGGAGTTTGAAGTTCTCGATGTCAAGCGACTCGAAACGGAGTCAGCTGAAGCACTTGCTGAAAAATTCGGCATGGAGACTCGCGAAGAATTGGAAAATGCGGTCCGTAAATCAGCGGAGAACCGGCTTCAGTACGCTCAACGGGAACAGATTCGTGATCAAATTAGCAAATCATTGACCGCGTCGGCCGATTGGGCTTTGCCTCCCGACCTTCTCCGCCGCCAATCGCGACGCGAAATCGAACGCGCCGTAATGGAGCTTCGATCGAGCGGGTTCTCCGAAGAAGAGATCGCCGTCCGCCAAAACACTTTGCGAAAAAACATCCTCGAAAGAACCGAAACGCTTCTCAAAGAGCATTTCATCCTTGAACGAATCGCCGAAGAAGAGAAAGTCCAAGACGAACCGCAAGATTACGAAAAAGAGATCGCGCGAATCGCCATGCAACAAAACGATTCTCCTCGCCGCGTGAGAGCCTCCCTCGAACGCAACGGCCAGATGGACTCGCTGCGAAACATGATCATCGAGCAAAAAGTAATCGATCTAATCACCGAGAAGGCGACTTTTAAGGCCACCAAGTTTTTAGATGGCGATCAATCCGATGTTTATGCGGTTGATTTCTTCGCCGCTGGCGAAGCCTCACTAATCCCCGCCGCCAAATATGCTGGTGGCGACGCCGCTCCGATCCCTGGCATCAAACCGGAACGCGAGTAAGCTCTTTCGCTTTTGTCGCGTGCGTTTTTGTCAAGCGTTTTGTAACCGTTCACGGATTGTAGCCGGACTCGTGAGAGTTCGGAAATTTACCAAACAGTTAAAACCGAAGTCTCACGACTTCGGCTACGAACCTCGTCGATCCGCGACCTTTTTCGAGATCACCGTGAACGGTTACAGCGTTTTTTAAGGCGGGTTCCGCGTGCCCGTTTTGAAGTTGCGAACTTTTATCGTCTGTGCACCGCACTGTCGAATTGTCGCCTTTCGCTCTGCAGTCTCAGTGAGCTATAGGTTCCTTTTTGTGGAGGTGTAAACGAACTTACAAGTTTCGTTTCCCAAAGAATCACAGACGTGCTGAACCTGACAGGACACGAAGCTACAAGCGTGGCCCAACGAACATCCGCCGCATAGCCGCCACGCTCGTTGCAATCTCGCCCGAATTCTCGCCCCTCTTGTCTCGATAATCCAATCGCGATACGTTTACTCTATAGTTGTCTCGCGATTCACTCCCGTGGCAAACGTTGATCACAATGCGTACCTACGCCGAACCATAAAGGATTGACTCTTGTTCGAAACTCCCGAAAACCAGAACTCTTGGGATTCTCCCTCGCTGCCGGCCTCCAACAACCGCAACGGACTTCCAGCCAACCCCGGATTCCGTGCCCCTCCAGGATTCCAGGACCCATTGTCGGATATCCAAAACTCGTACGCCAATGCCAGTTACCAGCGCCAGCGTCAAATGACCTTGGGTGACCTGTTGCTGGAAAATCGGATCGTCTTTCTGCAAGGAGAGATTCACACCGGCAACGCCAATGAGTTGGTGATGAAATTGCTGTACCTGCAGTCGGAGAACAAGAAGAAACCAATTAACTTTTACCTCAATTCACCCGGCGGCGACGTCATTGCGACCTTGGCAATTTACGATGTGATGCAAATCATGTCTTGCCCTGTGGCCACCTATTGCGTGGGACAAGCCGCTTCGGGAGCAGCAGTGCTTCTCGCTGGTGGAACCAAAGGCAAACGATTCTGTTTACCTCACTCCCGCGTGATGATCCACCAACCTTACGGCGGCGTCAGCGGACAAATCAGTGACATCGAAATCCAAGCCGATGAAATTCTTCGCAACCGATCGGTCTTGAATGACGTGCTGGCTAAACACACCGGAAAATCAGCCGATCAGATTGCTAAAGACATGGACCGTGATTTCTTTATGACTGCCGAGCAAGCCAAGAATTACGGGATCGTTGATGAGATTACGGTCGTCACTGCGGCCTCCGCAGATGCTGACGATGACGAAAAAGCTTGACGATAAAACCGTTTGCCTATCGCGACAATCGGCAAGCTGCGAGAGTTTGTCTCGAGCATGCAACAGTTGAGAACTTTGCTCAGTAGCTCGAATTGCAAGCAAGGAGACAACGGAAAGTAAACCTAGCGGCGATAAATTAACGGCTTTCAGCCTAACAGCTGACCTACCACAAAACACAATTTTAAAACGGAGTTTTCTCTTATGGCTTACGTTCCCTACGTGGTCGATAACACAGGACGCGAAGAACGAGTCTACGACATTTACAGTCGTCTACTTAAAGACCGCATCATTTTTCTTGGCTCACAAGTTTCCGCGGATCTTGCTAATTCTCTGGTCGCTCAATTGCTGTTTTTGCAATCGGAAGACCCCAAGAAAGACATTCACTTGTACATCAACTCGCCCGGCGGTAGCGTGACCGCTGGCATGGCGATCTACGATACGATGCAATTCATCTCCTGCGATGTAGCGACTTACTGCATCGGACAAGCCGCTTCGATGGGCGCGATGTTGCTGACTGCGGGAGCCGCTGGCAAACGATACGCATTGCCCAACTCGAGTATCATGATTCACCAACCGCTGGCGGGAATGCAGGGCACGGCGGAAGAAATCATGATCCACCGCAAAGAGCTTCGCCGCGTGAAAGACAAACTAAACAAACTGCAAGTCAAACACACCGGACAAACCCTCGAATACATTGAAAAGCACACCGACCGTGACAATTTCATGACCGCCGAGGAAGCGCTCGCGTTCAACCTGATCGATCACGTTGTGGAAACACTGAAAGACGTGCAGGCCTCCTGATCGAACTTCCAACCGTTTCTGCGATTCCTGGCCAAGTTACTGGTGCGCAAGCGCAAACCTCATTTCAATGCACCTGCGAGTGAACCAAAATTCATGCGGGAAAAGCACTTCGTGCGGGTATTGGCCCAAATTCAGATGGCGTGAGCGGAATCACCGACAACTGAGCATCCGAATCTCAGCGGAGATATAATAAAGTTTCACAACGCATGCTCGCTAAACTGAAGGAAAATCTGATGGATGAGAACGCTGTTAAAGAATGGCTAAAACAGGAACCATTTGAACCCTTCGTTCTAAGACTCTCGAATGGCGAGACTTATCAAGTGCGCCATCCAGAGATGTTACTCGTTGGAAAACGCAAAGCGGTTGTCTATGAACCCGATTCCGATGCGTTTTCTTTTGTTGCGTTAGTACACATTAACGAAATCAAGCCCCTCCAAGCCGCTTAGTATCAGTCCCGAGACATCTTCCCGAGAACCAAGCCCAAATTCTTCAGCGAGGGACGACACATCTCCCGCAAGAATCCCTGCTGCCGCATTTTGAAGTCACGATTTTGGATACTTCTTGTTGAATGCTGGTAGTTTGTGAAGTTTGCCATTCAAGCGGTAGCGAAAGCCTTAAATGCTACCGTGGTTCCACGAGCTTCCATGAAATGCTTGAAGCATTCCGACAAAAGCGAAAGCGATATCGTTGTTCAGCGAGGAGAATCACCATTCCCGGTTTTTTCTTGCGAACGATTATCAAAATTCTACTTGATTCATACGTGAAAAATCGCTAAGTTCCCGCTGGCCACGTAGTTTGTCTGCCGTGGCGGCTGCAAATTAACTCGCGTTTGATCATGGATGATCGCAGTATGAATAACTCTCGAACTAGGCTTTTGTCATGTTTTTCCTGCTGTAAATTAGCAGGATGGTTGGGTTTGCTCGTCGCCATTTGTGCGACTCCTCATTTTTTGGCTGCCCAAGAACCAGACTACATTTGGTCCGCTCAAATGGCTGAGGCTGCCAATGGCGATTCACTCGGTGATTGCTACTTCCGCAAAAAGTTCACGCTGGTAAAACCCAACTCCGCCACCCTCGAATTCTCCGCTGGCGATGAATACGAAATCTATATCAATGGCGGGCTTGTTTCGCGCGGTCAATCGAATGGCTCGACCACGACGTTGGACGTCGCCAAGTATCTTGTATCCGGCATCAATTTGGTGGCCGTCAAAGTCCGGCATCATGGTGGCGATAATCTGGGGCTGAAAGCCAAGCTTCGTATCCGAGAATCAGGCGAGACTCGCTGGCGAAGTTTGACAACCGATGACTCCTGGAAGACACGCATCGAAGCGGTTGCCGACTGGCAAAAGTCCTCTCACAATGATTTGAGTTGGCTAAAATCGCAAGCCGTTGCCGAGACAAAATCCGTCGCGATTCGCGACCAGGCAGGAACTCCGCTAACAGCACCGCTGGCTTCCACCGCCCCGAAATCGCCACCGATGGTGGTGCAAACGGCTGGAGTCACCAAAATAGCGGATGATGAAAATACATCGGCAACATCCAAGTTGCCTCATGCGAAGCGATCCGCCGACGATCCGAGACAAAAGGAAGAATCCAAGTCAGGCGAGCTCACCGGCTCTTCCGATGCGCCCGACTCGCGCTTCCAGATCGATCCAGAATTCGATGTGCAGATGCTGCTGACCCCGGAGGAAACAGGCTCACTGATCGCGATGGAGTTCAATGAGTTCGGTGACATGCTACTTTCCCGCGAGGGCGGCCCATTGCTGATCGCGGATCCAAGCAAACCGAAGAATGACCCGGCTCGAATTCGGATCTTTTGTGATTCCGTTACCAGTTGCCAAGGCATCTTGCCACTGAACGGCCGTGTGTTTGTAACTGGTAATGGTCCCGATGGACTGGGCCTTTATCGACTCAGTGACACTGACCGAAATGGTACGGCGGAAACGGTCAAGAAAATGCTTTCCTTCACGGGTGAAATCGGTGAACATG
>JBGSKR010000383.1:0-4979 GCA_041741135.1 Mariniblastus sp. | reverse complement strand
TTTCGGTGCGTGAGCGGCATCCATTCGAACTATCGGCCACGGTCTTGTTACCTGATCACTGGCACCTGATCATGCAACTACCGCCTGGCGATGACCGCTACTCACTTCGCATCCAACAGATCAAGGCCAAGTTTAGTGATCAATGGATTGCCGCAGGCCTTGGGGAAGCAACTGTCACTCCCTCGCAAAAAAGGCGTGGTGAACGAGGCATTTGGCAAGCACGATTTTGGGAACATACGATTCGAGATGAGGACGATTTGGAAAGGTGTGTGGACTACATTCACTGGAATCCGCGTAAGCACGGACTGGTCGAGCGCGTCGCTGATTGGAAATATTCGTCGTTCCATCGATTTGTCCGCTTGGGCCAGTACGATATGAATTGGGGAGGCACAGCCCCGAAAGAGCCAAACAATCGCGACCTCGGCGAACCATAGACCGGATCAAGTAGGCCGGATCACGTAGGCCGGATCAAGAAAGCGCAGCGCCGACGATCCGGCAACCGCGCTGCCCGCCGGATCGTCGCTTCGCTTGTTCCGGCCTACCTTGCAACCGCGCTGCCTGCCGGATCGTCGCTTCGCTTGCTCCGGCCTACCTTGCTCTACGAAGGCCGGATTTCTAAAAAGTCGTGTTCGGCAGGACGGATGTCGCCTTACCAGCCGATCACGATCCCACCCCCGCCACCACATCCGCCGCCGTAGTAGCCTCGGTTCCAACCACCCCCGTAAACCGGCACCACGGGCGCGTAGTAGCCAGGGCCGAATCCGCCGTAAACCGGTCGGTAGGCGTTATAGTAGCCTCCACCAAAGCCCGGCCCATAAAATCCGCCATTGCCGATACCGATCCCAATCGCCACACCACCACGATTACCACCATGATGATGGTGATGACCGCCGCCGTTATGATGATGTTGAGCTTGCGACTGCGATGTGAGCAAACACATCGCGCAGATCGCTGCTACCAAAATTGCAAACGCTTTCATCTCAGACTCCTCTGCTGTTTTTGATCTTGGGACTATTGATTCCGCGTCCCAAACCACGGAAAGTCGATCAGTGTTGCGGCAAATTAGACATCACTGATATCGTCTAATATTAGCGGTCAGCATCTTTCTGCTTCATGAATTCAAGCTAACCGTTTTAACCGACATTATTAACGCAATGGTTCAAAACTGGACACTTGGCCCTGGAGTTGCACTCGTGAATTTAGCAAGAATGGTCGTCCGCGGCCCGCTAGTTGATCGCGTGAGAGTCTACATCTGGAAGGGTAAGGGTTGCTTGAATTAGCTTGCTCTCCGGAGCGAGTCCAGTAGGATTTGTTTCGGCCACTAATTACACGAATCGACACGAATTTGAGAACGACTCGATTCGTGTCGATTCGTGAGATTCGTGGCAAAAAAACTGAAATGAATATAGGCAATATCAGACATCATATTCTACCAAACACGGAAGGCTACCATGAAAGACATGATCAACGACGACATACTCGATCGCTTCGATGCGATGAAAAAACTTTCACCTCAGCGAAACACCACGACCGCCACCACGCTCGATGAACTGGTCTCCAGCCAACTTGATTACTTCGGCATCGATCCGCGATCCGAGTATGGACAAACGCTCGGTCGAATCGTCGAGCGGATGTATGCCAGCCAACACGACGTCGAACAATTGTGGAAACTCACGCTCAGCTCGATACAAGGACTGCATCAGACCGAGCGCATTCAGCGTTTCAATGCGAAACGGTTTCTCTCATTCCAACTGGCCAAAGTTCTTGACACGCTGCAAAACCCATCTCGCGCCAGCTATCAAGCACTTGGCTACAGCAGCGAAACCAGTTCTGCCAAAGGCCCTTATCCGGTTTTCGATAATGTGACGGCGCTGTTCTCCGCCACACCCGTGATTACGCGCACGGCGACTTATATTTACGCTTGCGCCGAGTGGATCGAAGACGCTTTTGCCGGCAAGGAATTGATGCTGGAGATTTATTCGCGCCTACTTAATCCGACCAGCGTTTGTCTCGCCAACCATATCGTCGACCTCGAAGCCGGGCCATATGCGGATCAGTACATGGCTTGGAATTTCAATAGTGGCATGGCGGCGATCGATTCAGCGCTGGCTCATTTACTCGGTCGCGACGACATTCTGATCAAAAGTCGCAATATCTATGGCGGAGCCCATCAGTTGATCCACGACTGGTACGCCAAACCAGGCAACCTCGCCATCGCCGTCGAAACGTTTGACGGATACGGCGGTGAAGATTTCGAAAAATGCTTGTTGGAAACCAAACAGAAATACGCGGGCCGATTGGACGAGGGGCGGAAAATCTATGTGTATCTGGAGTCGCCGTCCAATCCGCAAGGTTATGTGTTGGACGTTCCGGCGATTTGCAAAATCGCTCATCAACACGGACTAAAGGTCATGCTTGATGCCACGGTTGCCACCCCGTTTCTCTATCGACCGCTGCAACGCACGGACATCATGGAGCGTCCGGATTTAGTAATCCACAGTTACACCAAAGACCTTTCGGGAACCGGTTCCGTGATTGCCGGTTGCGTGATTGGCCAGAACGCCGAGATGTTCGTTCCCAAAGGGCAAACGGTGGAGTCGCCTGTCGGTGAGACTAAGTCGTGGGATCAAACGATGTTCTGGAATGTGTACTACGTGAAAGGCGCCTTCCTCAATGCCGATGCGGCGTTTGAAGTTTTGCAAGGCATGAAAACTCTTACCGTCAGGATGCTGAGAAAATGCATTAACACGCAAATTCTGGCGAAATTTCTGAACGCACATCCAGCGATTCGCGTGCAGTGCAACGCCGTGGCGGGCAGCGAAAATTCAGACGTTCGCGAGCGGTTGTTGTATCTGGGTTTGCCGGCACCTTTGTTTACGTTTGACATTGGCGATCTGCCACGCGAAACGTTTCAGAAATTTTTTGATTCGCTTTCTCCGACCTTCGGGCAGATGATCAGCCTTGGGCAGTCGAATACGATTGTGAGTTGCCCGGCACTTACCACTCATTCGGAACTGAACGCAGAAGCGCTCGTGGCTGCGGGGCTGACGCCGACCACCATCCGTTGTGCGGTGGGTGACGAATCGCCGATGGACCTTATCCGGCATCTGGTGTATTCCGTGCAAGCCACGATCGACCACGCTGCCCCTGAGTTTTCGGCAGGATTTCTTAGCGAAGAAGCCACTCGTCAGATGGTCCGCGAGACGTACATTGCCGCTCACACAGCCCATGTCGATGCGGAGCTATCATCATAAACCGTTGGAGGTTTGGCCGCCACGAATGCGAATTAATTGTTTCGCGGTTCGGATGATTAGGTCATTTTCAAACACGGCGGGGCTAGCCATGATGGAGTCTGGGAAGCGGTTGCTGGCAACCGTCTCAAATCCTGCAGCCAGGCTAACCACGGATACCAAGCCTTCTCGGCTGCAAAAATAAACGTGGTCCCCCGCTAGTAAGGGGGACGCAGAAAAGTTCCCGCCGATGCGTTTTTGCTCGACGACTTCACCGGTTTTCGCATCGAGGCAACTTAAAATTCCTCGATCAGAAATCGAAATGATTTTGCCTCCATGGGTCACGAGTGACGACATGGCCGGTGCGTTTCTGGCACGCCAGCGGAGGTGTGTTTTGGTGACGTCACCAGTTCCACGGGGATCGACGGCAACAAAGTCTGGCTTTCCGTAGCCTGTTGTAAATACAACTAATCCCGATTCATAGCTTGCCATCGGTGTTACGGAGAATCCGTCGCCGTGATCCGCTCTCCATATTTCTTTGCCGCTATCTGGATCGTAGGCTACGATCCACTGAGCGCCCGGAATGATGGCTTGCGGTTTTCCCGCAACATCGATCACCAGCGGTGTGCAATAGGCTTTTTTGAATTCACCATTGCTCGCCCGAATCGGCGGGCGATTGGTTTTCCAAATTTCTTTGCCGTCAGAGAGATTGACTGCGGCAATGAACTGGTTGTCCATTCCGTCACAAGTCAAAATGATTTTGCTGTTGTAAATAATGGGTGAACTGCCGGGTCCAACACTATGATCAATTTTATATTCGCAGTTCCAGATTGTCTTGCCAGATTGCGCATCAAGACACCAGGTTCCATAGCTGCCAAAATGACAAATCACTCGACCGTTCGCCATCGCAGGTGTTGGAGATGCGTAAGAGTTCAGTGGATTGATGACATCGGGCTGATCGATTTTGGCTAACGCAATGTTGTGGATGATTCTTCCGGATTCCAGATCGATGCAAACCGCGCGGAACTCGACCGACGCGGCGACCGTTTTGATCTTTGCAAGTAAATCTCCGGCGAGCTTTTCCTCGATTGCTTCGGGGGTTGCTTCTTGCGAGATCGCTGTTGTGAGCCAAATTCGCTCTTCATCAAGAACGGGAGACGACCAGCCAGTGCCGGGAATGTTGACTTCCCAAACAAACTGATCTGCATTCCATTTAATTGGCGGCGTTGCCGCTTGAGGGGCCGCGCCGGTATGATGGAGGCCGCGAAACTGCGACCAAGGTTGATCGGCGCGGGTGTGGATGTTGGTCATGATGATCGCCGTAATCAGTACTACCAAAAAAAAGATGCGCGGCGCAGTTAAGTTGAAGGTTTTCATCTCATCTTCCAGGTTCAAGGTTCCGACGGTTTCTTTAAATCTTATCCCACAGAGTGCCTGGAATAGCAATCCGCGCCCATGAATATTGTTCTTTTTGAAGATGATTGCGTGAACGGACTGTTCCCTGTCACGACAGGCAAGCCAGCCTATGCGATCTCCTGCGCTGGCTATCGATTGGTGGACTGGATGCCGCATCTCAAGGGTAATCTGATCGGTGCCGTGCGTCCGTTTTTGCATTCCCTGCAAGTCCTGGATTTCACCGATCTGGCGGGGCAGTTGAAGTCGGAGTTGCCGCTGACATGGTTGATCAACGCTCGCTTGGTTCCGTCTCACCGCAATCTGCAGCGGTTGGAAAAGTTCAGGGAAGCTAGT
>JBGSKR010000382.1:0-2692 GCA_041741135.1 Mariniblastus sp. | reverse complement strand
TCGTTTCGTTTTCATCACCGCCGACGAATTCGAAGGGGATTTTGCGGGCTGTGGGAGCTTCAGTTCTGTTTTCGGCCACGGAATCTTGAACTTGAGTGGCGAGCTCAGCAGCTACTGCATCGATAGAAATAGCATCGGTGTGATTGGACGAAGGGACTGCTTGAGCAGAATCTGCTTGCGCAGAGGTAGTGACATCTTGGAACATTTTTGGAGCCAATTCGTGAAGTTTCTAATTTTTGTACGTGCGAGTTTTTTAAACAGGGCATTTCAAACCATTCGCCATCAATCTCTGATGGCAGGCTGAATTAGCAGAGTCTCGTACAAAAATTGAGCGACTTGGTGGCTCGTATGTTAGAGACGCGTCCGGTTTAGAAGCAGTAATTCACGTTGGCTGGTTAGTAGCACCAGCGAACTTACTGCGTTGATATCTCCAAATCGCAAAAGTTGGAGAAGCAAGAATATATTCGATCTTCCGATAAACGCCAAGTGGCAAAATGGAAAATTCCCAGAAAAACAACCGATGTCCGACTGGAAGCAGGCGAAACATTGGTGTAAATTGATGGGCTATATTTTTTTCGAAAAACGGCATTTATGTTCGATTCCCTCCAAGACGGCCTCAAAGGCGCATTCAAGTCGCTTCGCGGACAAGGCAAGCTGACCGAAGCCAATATGCGCGAAGGCCTGAAAATGGTCGAGAATTCGCTGCTGGAGGCCGACGTTAGCATCGACGTGGTGCGGACGTTCATGGAACGCGTTACCGAGCAAGCACTTGGCGAAAAAGTTTTGCTTTCACTGCGGCCGGGCGAACAAGTCACCGGGATCGTTCGACAAGAACTCGTCAATCTACTCGGCCCCGTCGATGATTCGTTGCGGCTGGATAAGGATGTCAACATCATCATGATGTGTGGCCTTCAAGGTTCCGGTAATACAACGACCTGCGGTAAACTGGCAAAACTTCTTCAGCGTCAGAACATTACGCCGTTGTTAGTTGCCGCTGACCTTCAACGTCCTGCGGCGATCGACCAGTTGCATGTGCTCGGTCAGCAACTGGGTGTGCCGGTCTATAGCGACAAAACCACCGCCGACCCGATCGCTATTTGTGCAGCGGCTGTCAAACAAGCCAAAGAGAACCAAAACCGCGTCGTCATTCTCGATACGGCCGGACGATTGGCCATCGACGAAGAGTTGATGCAGCAGTTGCGGAACATCGACAACAAAGTCCAACCGGATTACGTGTTCTTGGTCGTGGACGGGATGACTGGGCAAGATGCTGTGCGTTCGGCGGCAGCGTTTCATGCTGCCCTTGAGTTGAACGGCGTCGTGATGACGAAACTGGACGGTGACGCTCGCGGTGGTGCGTTG
The DNA here is from genome assembly GCA_041741135.1 of Mariniblastus sp. GTDB lineage: Bacteria > Planctomycetota > Planctomycetia > Pirellulales > Pirellulaceae > Mariniblastus. Next base: position 1,330 of record JBGSKR010000382.1, on the reverse strand, counting down.
TTGTCAGTCAAACAGGTCACGGGGGTGCCCATTCGCTTCATTGGTACGGGCGAGCATCTCGACAACCTTGAGTTTTTTCGCCCTGAAGGCATGGCCAGCCGAATTCTCGGAATGGGCGATGTGCTGGCTTTGGTGGATGAAGCTCACAAACTGGTCGACGAAAAAGAGCAGCGTCGATTGCAGGAATCGCTTGAAAAAGGCCAATTCACGCTTGATGATTTTCGCAATCACATGGTGAAAATGGCGAAACCCGGACTCATGCAACGCATGATGGGTTTGCTACCGGGAATGCCCAACATGGGCGACATCAACGCGATGATGAGTCAAGGCGACACTTCGAAGCAAATTAAACAAATGGTCGGAATCATCGATTCCATGACCCCCACCGAACGCCGCGACCCGAGCATCATCCAAGTCACCCGCAAACAACGGATCGCCAATGGTGCCGGTGTCCAGCCAAAACAGGTGGGTGAATTAATCAAACAATATGATATGATGAAGCCCCTGCTCACCGGCATGGCAGGGATGGGCGCTGGTGACCGCATCCAGCAAATGAAGGATTTGCAGCGTCAAATGATGGATCCCGCTCGTGGAATGCCGAAAACAAAAAAGAGCACCGGCAAGCGTTTGTCGGCTTCTGAAAAGAAGAAACTTGCCAAAGAACGCGAGAAACGACTTCGTCAAATGAGACGAGACGAGAAAAACCGATAAGAGAATTTCTTAAAATTCCTCGAACCGGTTCATCTTCCCAGTCGAAGAGGTGCGGTAACAGGTTGAAACATCAACCGCCACACTTAGGCTAATTCATTAACCAGTTTTGATTTCGAAAGGTCAACACACCGTGTCAGTAAGAATCCGTTTGAAAAAGATGGGGCGTACTCATCGCCCGTTTTTCCGCGTTTGTGCCATGGACAAACGCTCCCCCCGTGATGGCCGAGTCATCGAAGAATTGGGAACCTACGATCCGATGGTTCCAGAAACCGACGCCCGCGCAATTCTCAATGGCGAACGAATCAAATATTGGTTAGGCGTTGGCGCGCAGCCTTCGCCCAAAGTCTCGACTTTGATTAAAAAATACGGTGCCGACGGGACTCATCTCGAGGCCCAAGCCACCGCGATTTCGAAACTGTCGACTCGCCGTGCCGCTTCCATCGAAGCCGCCCGCGCTGCTGCGACCGGTCGCGAAATGCCGAAAAAAGAAGTTCCGAAACCGGCTGAAGAAGTGGCGGCCACGGAAGCAGTCAATGAAGAAGCTTCAGCAGCCGAAGCGACGACTGATGCGACTCCCGCTGCGGAATAGTCAACGACTTCGAACGCCGCCACGGAAAAT
>JBGSKR010000381.1:0-3727 GCA_041741135.1 Mariniblastus sp. | reverse complement strand
TGTCAACTACTATAAGGGTGATAACGAAGCAGCCGAGGTTGTGGACGCCATCAAATCGGACGGCGGCGAAGCGATCGCCGTGCAGGCTGACGTGAGTGACGAGGATGACGTTGAGAATCTGTTCAGCAAGACGATCGAGGCGTTCGAGACGGTCGATATTGTCGTCGCCAACGCAGGGATGCAGAAAGACGCAGCGTTGGTCGACATGACGCTGGAAAATTGGAACCGCGTCATCGCCGTCAACCTCACCGGCCAGTTTCTGTGCGCTCGCGCCGCAGTACGCCAATTCATCAAGCAGGGCGTTCGTGATGGCGTATCGTGTGCCGCTGGCAAAATCATCTGCATGAGCAGCGTTCATGAGGTCATTCCGTGGGCGGGTCACGTTAACTATGCCGCGTCCAAAGGCGGCGTCAATATGATGATGCAGTCGATTGCTCAGGAAGTTGCCGAGCACAAGATTCGCGTCAACAGCATCGCTCCGGGTGCGATTAAGACTCCGATCAACGAGTCCGCTTGGGGCACTCCGGAAGCTCTGCAAAAACTGCTGAAGTTGATTCCCTACGGGCGAATTGGAGTTCCCGAGGACATTGGCAATGCCGCTGTGTGGCTGGCGTCAGACGACTCTGATTATGTGCACGGGACGCAACTGTTCATCGACGGCGGCATGACGCTGTACCCGGGCTTTACAGAAAACGGTTAGCTACCTCCAAGGTTCTTTAGCAAATCAAACTTTAATGCGAGCGGAAAACAGCGATGACAATTTTGCAACACCAAAAAAAAGCCTTCGGAAAACCCGGCACTTCGCCCAAGTGGACTCGCAGTGACAAGGACGGCGTGGGAACAGCGTACTCCGCCTCTAGCCGAATCTGGTTCACGTTGTCACAGGGGATTCTGAACGAGATTTACTACCCGACGATCGACCACCCGCAGATTCGGGACATGCAGTTTTTGATCACGGACGAGGAGACTTTTTTCCATGACGAACGACGAGACCTGAAACCGACCACCGAACGACTGTGTGAAAACTCGCTGGGGTTTCGTGTCGTCAGCGAAGACCCGGAAGGTCGCTATCGGATTGAAAAGGAAGTGATCTCCGCGCCTCATGCCGCCTGCGTGATGGTGAAGACAAAGTTTGTGCCACTCAGCGTGGACACATCCAAGATAAAACTGTTTGTGTTGTTGGCTCCGCATCTGGGCGCCGGCGGTTGGGAAAACAGCGGCAACGTGGCTCACGAACTGGACCGAGAGATTCTGACGGCTCACAAGGACGACAACTGGTTGGCTTTGGGATGCACGGCACGGTTCAAGCAGACGTCTGTCGGCTACGTCGGCGAGTCGGACGGCTGGCAGGATTTGAGCGCGGACTTACACGCAAATTGGGAATTCGATGAGGCGAAAGACGGTAACATCGCGTTGCTGGGAGAGATTGATCTTTCGGACAAAAGCGAATTCGTCGTTGGCGTCGCGCTCAGCGATCACCTACACGGAGCCAGCACGACGCTGGTGCAATCGCTGTCGATCCCATTCGCCGACCATCGCAAGAAGTTTCAGGAGCAATGGCTGCGAGCGTGCGATAATCGCAACGATTTGATCGACGGTGCGCGGGATCAGGGCCGGCTGTACCGCGTCAGTCATAGCCTGCTACTCAGTCACGAAGACAAGACCTATCACGGGGCAATGATTGCCTCCATGAGTATTCCTTGGGGGGAGGCGAAGGGTGATGACGACATCGGCGGCTACCATTTGGTTTGGACTCGCGACATGGTCAATAGTGCGACCGGGTTGTTGGCGGCCGGTAACACGGCAACGCCGTTTCGCGCACTGATCTATCTGGCGTGTTCTCAGCAGGAGGATGGCGGATTTCATCAAAATTCCTGGATCGACGGCGACCCGTACTGGACCGGCATTCAGTTGGACGAAGTCGCCTTTCCGATCCTGCTAGCGTGGAAGTTGCATCGACTCGACGCGTTGCAGCAGTTCGATCCTTGGCCGATGGTCAAAGCGGCCGCGGGTTATCTGATCCGCAAAGGCCCGGTGACGCCGCAGGAGCGTTGGGAAGAGAACAGTGGTTACTCGCCTTCAACACTGGCGTCCAACATCGCCGCGCTCACATGTGCGTCGCTGTTTGCGAAGGAGCGTGGCGAAGAAGATTTGAGCCGGTTTTTCCAAGAGTACGCTGACTTTCTGGAATGTCACATTGAGGCGTGGACGGTGACCACCGAAGGCACGATTGTCGACGACATCTCGCAACACTTCATCCGGATCAAACCCGCCGACCCCGACAATCCCATTCCCGATGAGAATCCCAACGAGGGGACGCTGCTGATCAAGAACCGTGAGCCGGGTCAGCAGATGGAGTTCCCTGCGAAAGACATCGTCGACGCTGGTTTTCTGGAATTGGTTCGATACGGGATTCGTGAGGCAGGCGACAAGCTGTTCGAGGATTCGCTGAAAGTTGTCGACGAGTCATTGAAGGTCGAGACGCCGTTTGGTCCATGCTGGCACCGATACACTCACGACGGCTACGGCCAAGGTTCCGATGGCGGACCGTTCGTGCATCACGGTGTCGGACGAGCGTGGCCACTGCTCACCGGCGAGCGTGCGCACTACGAATTGGCCGCCGGTCGCGACGTGAAGAAGTACGTCAAAGCCATCGAACAATTCGCTAACTGCACCGGTCTACTACCCGAACAAATCTGGGACGAAGTAGATCGACCGGACCAACGACTGTTTCTGGGTCGCCCAACCGGGTCCGCCATGCCGCTGATGTGGGCGCATGCCGAATACATCAAGCTGCTTCGCAGTATCAAAGACGGCGAAGTGTTCGATCGCATTCCGGAAGTCGTCGAGCGTTACCTGAAGCGTAAGGACTGCCTCAAGCTGGAAGTCTGGAAATTCAACCGTCAGGTTCAATCCGTCGCCGCCGACATGCAGCTACGAATTCAGACCCACGCCGCATTTCGCTTGAAGTATTCAAACGATGGTTGGGAAAGCAGCGACGAAATTGAATCAACTGATAGCAGTGTAGGTGTTCATTTTGTCGATATTCCAGCAAAGACAATCAACGGAGATCAAATCAAATTCACTTTTTATTGGAACGAATCGAAGAACTGGGAGGACCGAGAGTTTCAGATCAATTGAGTCCCAGTGTCTTATCACTAGTAAACAGTTTTCCTTAACAATTTTGGAGCAATCAAATGAGACGAAAATTTTCACTCGCACACATGCTACTTACTATTCTTCCAATTGCCTTATGCAGCACATTGGCCCACGCCCAATCAGGTTCAAAAACTCAATCAGGTTCGGAAAACAAATTGGGTTCAAACACAAAAACGGATTCTGAACTGCATGCATCGGTAGGTCAGCATACCGGCCGACTCGTGACGGTTAACAGTCAGCAAAGTTTCGACAAAACTTACGAAACACTCAAAAAGACCCTTGAGTCGAAGGATCTCAAGATCTTCGCCGAGTTCGACCATTCGAAGAGTGCAAAAATGGCTGACATGACGTTGCGGCCAACGAAGGTCATTTTGTTTGGTAACCCAGAGATGGGCGTTCCATTGATGAAAGCCAATCAAGCCATCGCGCTTGACCTTCCGCAAAGAATGGCCGTCTACGAAGACGCCCAAGGTAAAGTTCACATCATCTACAACGATCCGCAGGTGATTGCGAAGGATCACAAACTTGCGGGGCAGGACGAGATCATTGACAAAATCTCTGGCGCGTT
>JBGSKR010000380.1:0-3540 GCA_041741135.1 Mariniblastus sp. | reverse complement strand
TACCGGCTCCGTCGCCGGTGTCTTTTTCGCAGCCGCAAGCGCCTCGATGCTCCATCTGAGCGAGAATGTGCAAAGCATCCGACACGATCTGACGCGAAGGCTTTCCGTCGATTTGAGCCACGAAGCCAACACCGCAACTATCGTGTTCGAATTCGGGTGAATAGAGCGTCTTGCGTTGAGGATCGAATTGAGGGAGTGCTGGTTGATTCGATTCGATTTTGTCGTCGTGATTGTTCAATCTAATTTTCCTGATAATAAGCAAGCCACAAGTTTGCTACTTCGGCTCGATAATTGGTCAAACTCACGTATATTGATAAACTGAATGAAAAAAAATAGCAAATGGCATCCGGAATTATGGCAATGCGGGTTCCGTTAAATGGCTTTAATGGAAATGTGATGCAGCATTTTTTTTAAAGCTGGAGAAACTAACCTTGTCATACCATAGTTTAACAGCAGCGTTGGTTTCAAGTCCGTGGATTCGTCGCCAATTTCTCAACGATGTTTTGACTCGAAACAACACCACTTTCCAATAGCGGTACACCCGCAGCGGCGTAGGAACCTGCGAACCAGATGCGACGATTCGGCTCCGCATGAAGTTGCTGATGCAGCTCAATCCCCGCTAGTGTCTTCTGATTGACAAGCGGTCGTTGCAATCGCCGCTCACAGATGACTGTCTTGGTTTTAGGCATTCCCAGCGGACGAATCGTTTGAAAAATTGGTTGTTTGGTTTTCCACTCGGTATGAAAGCGATTCATCCAGATCGTACACATCGAATCGTCCGCTTGCGGATCGGAGAGCAAATTGAACAGCGACCAGTTCCAGCGAGATTTTGGCATGAAAGCCGGATCGCGATGAAGCACGATGGTGGAATCTTCATATTCGAACGACTCCAGCATCTTTTGCTCACGATTCGACAATTGTGGCAATAACTTTAACGCAGAATTCGCTTGCGTTGCGACAATTAAATGATCGACATCGATTGACGAGCCTTGCTCTAGCTCGATTCGAACACCGGTTTCCGTCGTCACCGCGGTTGCTAAGGAAGTATTCAGGCGGACATCGGTCATCGATTCGCTGAGACGTCTCGCGACCTCTGACATCCCCGCCTGCACTCGGTATAGCTGTTGGCCCTGAATCAGTTTGTAAACGGCTTCGAGAATCGTCGACGCCGGATACCGGCGCGCACTTTCGTGCGAACAAGTACAAACGGTGGAGCTGAGCGACGGAAGCAAAAACTGATTGATGAACGGGCTTCGGTGTTGTTTCGAATTTTCGATTCCGTCGAGCAGACCATTTTCGCGCAGATAGGTATCAAAATCGATATCGCCTCGCAAATCAATTTCTGGATTTTGCGAGGCCTCATATTCCAGTTGCCGAATTCCGCTTGCGATGTTTCTGCCATCTCGCGACAGCAAGGCAAAGGCGCGAGCAAGCCCCGGTCGTCGAAACCAATTTCGTCCCATTCGCAGTGAAGTTTTTCCTTTCCAGGTTCCGAATGATTTTGTGGGTTCGACCACCTCGATTTTGATATTGATCGACTCGTACAATCGCCATAGGTTTGGCCATAGTTGTTGGTTAAACAAACGAGGCGGCAAGTCGGCTCGCAAAAGTTGCTGTCCATCAGCGACTGAGACCTTTACATCGTTATCTTCTTTCTTGTCTTCCTTCAACGAAAACTGTTCGCCATGAGCGGTCAAACCAATGGTGGGCATTCGCTCAATCAGCGTTACTTGATGTCCATTGCCTTCGAGCAGCCAAGCGGCGGTCAATCCAGCGATACCGCTTCCAACAATCGCGATTCTCATTTTTGTTCTTCGTCAATCATTCCGAAATGGTAACATCCCGCCAACACCGCTGAGGTCGCCTGCGCTTCGGCGATCCAAATGCGATTTGGATGACCGGCTACTTGATGAGCCTCGATGGCAGCCCGTTTGACTTCATCACTGGCGTTTCCAACCACAATCGTTTTAAATCCAGCAGTCATTGCTGCCAGATCGTTTCCGGAATCGCCAGCAAAAACAATCGAATCCGGCGCAATTTGTTGCGAAGCCGCCCACCAATTTAAAGCATAAGCCTTGCTGACGTTTGCCGGCAACAGATCAATTAGCCCATCGTGATTGAATGGATCGGCGCTGGAAATGATTTGGCATTGAATCGAGTGCTTTAATAGCACTTCATTGAGTAAAACCACCTGACGCGAAATTTGATGCTTCATGCAGTAAAAACTTAATTTGAATCGCGACTGCTTCTCCTCCTCTTGGAACCGCATTCCCGCCGACTCCCGCAATTGATCTCGAATCTTAGTCATCGACTCAACTCCAAGCAAGCATTGAAGATGGTCAGCGTAAGCATCGTGAATTTGATAGGAGCCCGAATCATCTCTCCGATAGATCGAACTGCCAACGTCGCACAAAATCCAATCGGGAGTTGGTAAATGGAATTGATCGATTGCTCTTAACACAGAAGCCAGATGTCGACCGGTAACAAATACAAACTCAAAATTGTTTTCGGAAAATTTTTGACGCAATTGCCTCAGCGAGACGTGATGTTCAGGATGGTTATTTAAAGGGATTAACGTTCCGTCCAAATCGGTCGCGAGCACGCGAGGCTTGACGCTCTTGTTCATTGTTTCCGCCAAAAATGCAATTTTGAAATATTCGGTCGAAGTTATCTCTCTCATCGTTTACAATAAGAACTCGATCGGCAATCGAATTTACTGACTTTTCATTTAGCAGGAGACGATCCATTGGCCGACAAAGCCTTGCCCGATTCCACCGAGGCAACCGCCGAAACTTCTTCAACATCCCACAAAAACTCTGCGGGAATCAAGGTGGCACTGATCAGTCTGCACGGTCTTATTCGTGCCACCGACCCTGAATTAGGTCGCGATGCGGACACTGGTGGACAGATCAAGTATGTGCTGGAACTAGCAGAAGAGCTTTCTCGGCAGCCTCAAATTGGCTCGGTCGAGTTAATCACGAGACAAATCATCGATCCGAAGGTTAGCGAGGATTACGCGCGGATCGAAGAACCAATCGCTGCCAATGCAAAAATTGTCCGCCTTCCGTTCGGCCCGAAACGCTATTTAAAAAAGGAAGCCCTGTGGCCTTACATCGAAGTCTTCATCGACCAAGCCGTCACTCATTTTAATCGCTATGGTCTGCCTGATGTGATCCATGGCCATTACGCAGATGCAGGCTTTGCCGGTGCTCAGCTTGCGAGATTACTGCACATTCCCTTTGTGGTCACAGGTCATTCGCTTGGCCGTGTCAAACGAGAGCGGTTGCAGGCCAGCAAAAAAAGCTTGGAGTCTTTGGAGTCGACATACAAATTAACCACCCGAATCGAGGCCGAAGAGATTGCTCTCGAAACGGCGTCGCTGGTGGTTGCCAGTACCAGCCAAGAAGTCGAGCAACAATACGAGGCGTACGAAAACTATGTCGCCGACCGGATGGAAGTGATCCCGCCCGGCGTCAACCTGGAATCGTTTCACCCTCCCGCCGAAAACCAAAATAACGAAAACCAAAATAACGAAAACCA
>JBGSKR010000379.1:0-3212 GCA_041741135.1 Mariniblastus sp. | reverse complement strand
GCAAAGCTGATTGGTGGATCAGCAACGAAGATCGGACAGCTATCGATACCAGTCCGCATACTTCAAATAATTGCCCGCGATCCGTTTAATTTCAGCGGTGTTGGCGGGGTCGATTGATTTGACTTTGCGGGCGGGCACGCCAGCGTATACCGAATTTGCTTCCACGACTTGATCTTCAAGAACCACGCTTCCGGCGGCAACAATCGAATGGCTGTGAACGTGAGCCCGATCCATCACAATTGCTCCCATCCCAATCAGGACTTCATCATCAACGGTACAGCCATGAACGATGGCTCGATGCCCAATCGAGACTGAGTTGCCGATCGTGGTGCCCGATCGCTGGTAGGTGCCATGAATGATGGCTCCATCTTGAATGTTGACGCGATCGCCGATGCGAATGAAATTGACATCGCCCCGAATCACGGCCTGAAACCACACGGAGCAATCGCGGCCCATGGTCACGTCACCGATGATGGTCGCATTCTCAGCCAGGAAAACATTTTCACCGAAGACGGGTGTCTTTCCCAAAAGGGTTTTAATGAGAGCCAATTGAGGATTTGTCCTGAAAGAATTTGTCTGTCAAAAGTACGATGGATATTCCTATCCGTCGCGCGCATTGCTCGGACAAGAATGTCCAAGCTACTGACGTACGATGGACATTCCTAGTCCAGCATTTCCGGGCGAGTTGCTTCTCGTTGGCTGGTTCTTCGTTGCGACATCGCTCGACCCAATAGCGTCTCTAACCGTCATGTTACCGCAGCTCCTGATGCCAAGCTATCGAGGATCGAGCCATGACAAATCACGAACCACAAACTGCCACTTGCCTTCATGAAAATCCAGCTCACCCAAAAAGACCATGTCCGAACCAACCGGAAATCTCTTGTAAATATTCTTCCGCAAGCTTAGATCGAATGACCAGACTAAATAATCCTCATCGAAGATTTTGACAACCAAGGGTTTTTCACCCGACACGACAGCGCGAACCAGAAAAATTCGTCCGCGATTGTCGATGTTTTGAATCTTCGCGTCAGACCCGAGACTTTCGGTCTTTAGGACCAGCTCTTGCGGAATCCTACTGTAATCAACCGGGATTCCTTGCGTTTCTGCTTCCGTGTCAGTACGAAGACCTGGCTGGCTAAGTTCAATAAACTTTTTGGGATCGTTCTCAGCGTCGACGCGAAATCGAGCGAAGATCGGAAAGTGATCCGAGTAACCACCGCCTTCTCCGTTAAAGCTACTCCAGCGAATGGGCAAGCCACTGCCGAACTGTGCATTGACGCCAGGCTGGGCGGCAACTGACAAACTGTTATCAATGTATCGAACACCCCGATAGTCATACAATCCACGAGTGATCATCATTTGCATCAGTGTCCCCCAATTGCCCGAATAGGCATCGCTTCTTCGCTGATCAGGCGGCAACTCATACCACAAGTTATACAAATCCGGCCCGCCAATTTTTCGGATGGCCAGCTCGTCGCCTTGACTTCCTAGCACATCATTAAGCGCCGTTTTTAGCCAAGCTGGATATCGCTGAGACTGGTTGTAATGAGAATTGTAATCACCCGCCAACACCACATCAGCGTGCGGGTCTTGACGCAGAATCTCATTTAGCCGATCTCGCAAGACTTGGGCGTTCTTCAGCCTGATCTGTTCAGAGGCCTTATCCGAGGCTCCGGACTTCCAGTGGGAATTAAAAGTGTGCAGCCGATGATTTCCAAGCTGATGAACTACTTCCAAGGTTCCTCTTGCTCCATCCGAATGATGCGTTTGAGATTCAGCAATCGGGAATTGAGAAAAGGTTGCGTTCACATGGGCGACCGTGCGACCGGTTGGGTCATCTCGAAATTCAGCAACCGCGACACGATAAGGCCCCAGCCCTGCATCGTGAAACGATTTCAGCAAAAACGCTTCCACTGGCAATTCTCGCACTGCTGGCGAAATTTCACTGGTCAGCATTTCCTCAACCGACATTGTTTGGAAAGGCTCCAACAATTTCTCGTAATCGATTGGGACGGCTGCGGGAGTCAAGTCGTTTTCCAGTTCTTGAAACATCACGATTTCAGGCCCTTTGCCGTCCTGAAACTTTTTCAAGATGTGAGTGACGGATTGAAGTTTCTTGAGCAAGTGAGCTGGGCCATATTCCGACGGCCGATAGTCATCAAACAAAGCTTGCCCATCGATATCAAAGCAATTCTCGACGTTGTAGGCCATGATCATGAACTCTCGATTCAGAATGTCGGCGTCCAGCGGCAGCGATTTCGGCGAATCGTTTTTCGAGTCCGAAACGATTTCCGGATTAGTGTCGGGTTTTGCGGATGATGACCCGTTGGTATCAGGCTGATTGACGACTGGCGGATTGCGATCACAGCCAACAAGTATCCCGATAGCGACGATAACGCTTGCCAACATCGTTGAACAAAGAGCGGGGTGAAAGCGAAGTCTGGTTTTCAATTTTAAAATCATTAGCTCGTCGTTTTGAGTTTCGGTGATCGATTAAGTCTTCTTCTGCGTCTTCGCCTCTCACGTGGACTACACGGAAGAGCAAGAGCGACAACAAACGAACCAAGATTGTACACCATCGAGCGTCCCAGTCAGTTCCCGTCGAAAGCAGCATGAAGATGTCTTCAAGTGAAACGCTACTCAATTTGCCTGTTCACATTGCCTGTTCTTTTAGATAATACGCTGGTTCGTTCAGACACGTTTTAGGCCAAGCTCGTGGATGCTCGCAATCAAGCAAACCTGACGTGCCTACTTTAAGGAATGAACTTAGATATTTTCTTACCTCCATTTTCTCACCAATCAATCTTTCTGGTTCCTTCTTCTACTATTAATTTCATGAGCGCGGATATTTTGGTAGCATGTTTTGGATTCAAAACACACTGGACGTGTCATGATACCTAGCAAGTCAGATCGCCAAACAACCGAATCGGAGCCATTCACCGACGCAGCCGAAAATTTCCTCGAGTATTCCAAGCTTCCGAAAGTGATTCGACTGGGGAATTTGGGAATCCTCATTTCGCTCGCTGGTCTCGTCATCGGTGGTGCGACTTTTAAAATCGTTGACTTGTTTTTTCCCGGCTTCCAAGGCAACGGAATCCCACCCTCGCTGTGGCCGATCTTGATATTGATTTGGACACCGGGAGCACTTGGATTGCTTGTCAGCTTTTATTCGATTGCTCGATATCCGTATTTGAGCATGGCAACGGGCGGTG
>JBGSKR010000378.1:0-2617 GCA_041741135.1 Mariniblastus sp. | reverse complement strand
GGCATGGACGAGTGGAGCGCGAGTGATTTTGAACTTGCACGAATTTATTACCCGCTATTGAGATACAGAACGATGAACAGCAATCCCAACCCGATTCAGCTCTCGGATATGAACCTCACTCGCCGGACCTTTTTGCGGCGGACGGGAGTTGGATCCGTGGCACTCGCGTCGTTGTTGAATGGGACTGGCTTTGTCTTTGGTGATGCTAAGCAAAATGGTAATGCTCAACAAAAGCCGCATCACTCGCCAAAAGTCAGACGCGTGATCCATCTGTGCATGGCGGGCGGGCCAAGCCCACTCGAAACGTTTGACTATAAACCGGAGCTGGCGCGACTTGATGGACAAGCGATGCCAGAAGCGCTCACGAAAGGACAGCCGATCGCGCAGTTGCAAAACAAGGCTCTCAAGATCATGGGGCCGCAGCATCCGTTTGCCAAACATGGAAAATCAGGTCTGGAAATTTCATCCATCTTTAAGCATCTTCCGCAAGTCGCTGACGAATTATGCGTGATTAAATCGATGCACACCGAGCAAATCAATCACGATCCGGCTCATACTTTTTTTAATACGGGAACGGCAATCAGCGGTCGCCCATCGATGGGCTCGTGGGTGTTGTACGGATTGGGCGCGGAGACCGAAGACTTGCCTGGATTCATTGTGCTGACCAGCGTCGGAGGTGGCCAAGCTCAACCGATCAGCTCGCGACAATGGCACAGCGGATTTCTTCCGAGTCGTTTTCAAGGCGTGCAGATGCAATCGGCGGGTAGCCCCGTTCATTACGTCGGCAACCCGGCGGGCGTCAATCGAAAACAACAACAAGACATCATCGAATCTGTTTCACGAATCAACGCGATGCGAAATAGTGAACTCGATGATCCCGAAATTGCGACGCGAATCAAAGGTTATGAAATGGCGTTTCGGATGCAAGCCTCGGTTCCCGAACTAACCGACATGAGCGATGAGCCGCAACACGTGATTGATCGATACGGTTGCAAGCCGGGCGATGGAACGTTTGCGAGCAATTGTTTGCTCGCGAGAAGGTTGGCCGAACGCGGTGTGCGATTTATTCAGCTCTATCATCGTGGCTGGGATCATCACGGCGGCGTGAAGAAAGGCGTTGAGAAAACCGCTTCGCTGGTTGATCAGGGCACCACTGCCTTGATTCAGGATTTAAAAGAGCGCGGGCTGCTCGAAGACACCCTGATTGTCTGGGGCGGTGAGTTCGGCCGTACACCGATGGCTCAAGGCGACGGTCGCGACCATCACATCAAAGGCTTTTCGATGTTTCTTGCCGGTGGCCCAATCAAAGGCGGATTCAGCTACGGAGCCACCGACGAGTTTGGTTATAACGCAGTTGAAAATCCGTTGCATGTCCGTGATTTCCATGCGACCATGTTACATTTGGTTGGCTTGGATCACGAACGCTTTAGCTACAAATTCCAAGGTCTCGATTCGCGATTGACGGGCGTCGAGCCCGCGCGAGTTGTAAAGGAATTGTTCTGAAAAGCGCAAAAGCCGCGATATTTACTCAGCTAGCCACGAAAATGACACAAAAGCAAGTCGTCGATCAATTTTTGTGAGATTTGTGTATTTTGGTGGCCAGAAAATTTGTGCCCGCTCACGGTGCAACGAATGTCTTATGCTTGAATGGTGACAGAGAAACTGCCAGCAATCGTTAACAATAATGGGTCACATTGGTGGGTGCGTGCCCTCGGTCGCCTAAATAAAACGCCGGAGCCACGTTGGTTCCGGCGTTTCGAAATTTCCAAATCTGAGGAACGGACAGGAAAGTCCATCCTACGATTTTAGGATGTGGACGGACAGGAATGTCCATCCCACTTCTACGAAAACTACTTAACTTCGAATTCTGCATCGATGGCGTCGTCGTCAGTCGATGTACTGGCAGTGGCGTCGTCCGAGCCTGATCCTTCGGCGTCAGCGTTTTCGTACATGGCTTTGCTGAATGCATGGGAAGCTTGTTCAAGTTCCGCGACCGCCGATTTAATTGCGGAAACGTCTTCGCCTTCGGCAGTGGTTCGCGCTTTCTTGATTGCGGCTTCGAGCGGCGCTTTATCCGCGTCCTTCAATTTGGCTTTGTGCTCGGCCATGGTTTTTTCCATTTGGTAGCACATCGTTTCGGCTTGGTTTCGCGCCGTGACCAGTTCGTATTGACGACGATCTTCTTCGGCGTTGACTTCCGCGTCATGTCTCATCTTTTCGATTTCGGCTTCCGACAGGCCGGAAGACTCTTTGATTTCGACTTTGGCTTCTTTACCGGTGCCAAGGTCTTTGGCAGAAACGTTCAAAATACCGTTTTGGTCGATGTCGAATTTGACTTCGATTTGTGGCACGCCGCGCGGTTGTGGTGGGATGCCTTCGAGATTGAATTCACCAAGCAATCGGTTGGCCGAGGCCATCTTCCGCTCGCCTTGGAACACACGAACCGTGACTGCCGTTTGGCCGTCAGCAGCGGTGCTAAAAACATTTTTCTTCTCGACGGGCACCGTTGTATTGCGTTCGACCAAAGCGGTCATCACACCGCCCTCGGTTTCGATACCAAGCGTCAACGGAGTCACGTCGAGCAGCACCACATCAGTACGATCGCCGGCGAGACCGC
>JBGSKR010000377.1:0-1910 GCA_041741135.1 Mariniblastus sp. | reverse complement strand
ACCTAATTCTGAGAGTGTTTACAAAACAAAGGGATTTGCGATGTTCACCAAAAAAATGACGGTCAGCCTGGCTTTGCTTGTAGCATCTACCGCCGTAATGACCACCGGATGTTTTACTACAGCTGGCCCGTCGCTGGGTATCTTCAGCGTCCCAATTCCCGTTTCGCCCTATTGGCAGAAACAACAGGAAGACAAGTTTCATATTCACGAGCGTTACGCCCGTGTGCCGATTCTTGGTCCTCTAACCGCTGGCGGTCCGGTCAAAGCGCTTGATCCGCCAAGTGACGACGAAGTCTGGTGGGCCTTGGAGCGAGCCAACTCGGTGCAGGGCGGATTTCCATTTCTGAATGAAGTCCAACGTAACAATGTGACTTTTGTCAAAGAGAAAATTGCTGACTACATCGATCCACCGCGAGTCGTTCCGCTGATCGGGCCTGCCCAGCTTCATCACGCACACTACAAATGCACGGTTTACTACACAGAGCGAAAAATTGTTGGCTGGCCAATTCCTCACACACTTGTTGACGAAGATTCCGTCGAAGTCATCTACATCGACCACAACCACTTTCACATGGTCGGCAACGTAGACCTCGGTGAGAACAATACTCATTATTAACTTAACGCGGATCGAATCGACGCTACTTTAATACGCGTCGAATTCGCTTCTTGGTGCTTCAAACACTTGCCTGCAAACTTGGCCGCTCTTAAATTGCCTTATCAAGATTCGAACTCGCATAACAGTGTCCATGCGACTTCGAGTTTTTGGCAAAGCAGTTTAAGAGGGGCTATTTTTGTTATCTGCGGTTTTGCTTTCTCATTTTGCACGTTAGGATAACAATCCGCTTCAGAAACGTTACTGAGGCATTGAACGACTGTGCTTGCTGGTTTGACAAGCAAATTTCAACCAAGCGAGCAAAGCACATTGCTCCTGATGGATGACGGGTGATCACTTGCTAGATAAAGCCGAAGAGAACGATCCATTGCCGCTACCAGACGATGGAACGCAAACTTTTCTTGAGCGGCATTCGACTCTCATTCTCTGCCTGACGCTTTTTCTATTGCCGCTGATCGGCATGGGAGCAGTGAAATCGCTGAATGTTTACGCAACCGACATCCGTCAATGGTTGCCAAGCGGTTTCGAAGAAGCAGAAACCTACGATTGGTTTCTTGAGCGATTTGGCGTCGACGAAATGGTCGTGCTCAGTTGGCCTGGTGCCACGCTGAACGACATACGAGTAACGGCGATGCGTGAAGCATTGGAGGAACAAACCTACGAACTTTCCGATGTGGATTCCGGGGAATCGATAACCATTCCCATGTTCACGCGCGTGACCAGCGGGCCGGACATGATCGCTCAAATCCAAACCGTCGGTGTTTCTGAGCAAGTTGCCAAGGATCGACTAAGCGGACTGATGATCGGCCCCGACGGAAAGACGACTTGCGTTATCGCATATCCCGATAAACGTCTGCGTGATCAACGACGCCAAATTCTCGTTCGAATTAAAGAAGTAGCGGAACGAAAGGTTGACGATGGCGGAATTGGATTGTCTGCAGGCGACGCAAACGTCGATGTGCCAAAGTGGCTTGGCAAGCGATTTTCACGGTGGCTTGGCAAGTTAGCTCTGTTGTTCGGCTGGGATTCATCCACGCATGAATTAAAAGCCGGTGGGCCGACCATTGATGGAGCAACCATCGACATCGAAAGCAAGCGTTCGCTCAATCGATATCTATGGATGTCGATGGGCGTGGTTTTTTTGCTGACTTGGTATCGGCTGCGTGATTTACCTCTCACACTCATGACGATCTTTTGTGCGGTGCTTTGTACGGCGATCGCGCTGGCGATTCTGTATTTTGGCGGCGGGCAAATGAATCTGACGATGATCATGTTGCCGACACTGGTTTTTATTCTC
>JBGSKR010000376.1:0-5724 GCA_041741135.1 Mariniblastus sp. | reverse complement strand
CCCAATGACCGCAAAGGCGAAGAGATTTCAGCTGGCCAAGGAATCATTGCTGATATTTATAACGGCCGAGTTCGCAGTGTGGTCGACTTTGACTCCAACTCATTAAACATCATCTCGTGTCCAAGTTGCTCTCGCGTCGAAAACGAAGCCTTCGTTGATCTGGCAGAAAAAGTAAAAGTGATGACTCATTACGCGAAAGAATATGCCATCACGATCGCCGTGATGGGTTGTCGCGTCAACGGACCTGGTGAAACCGACGATGCCGATCTCGGTTTATGGTGCGGGCCGAAAGTCGTCAACTTAAAGAAAGGCACCGCGACATTAGGCGCGTTCGGTTACGATGAAATTCTACCGAAACTAAAAACCGAGTTGGATGCGCTGATCGAGATGAAGACGATCAGTAAGTGATTGATCGAGGCGAAGGATCATCCTATTGAGGTTTACTGATATCAACATTCTCGAATCGGATTCACTTTGACGAAACATCGGTGGAAGTAGCGGTTACATTCTTGATACGCTTCCCGTCCAACAATCGCTGGCTCTCTTTCAGCAAAAATTCATGATCCATGAACGGCTCAAAGCCAATGTCATACCACAAAGTATCACCGTTGCCATCGATTAGAAACGTGCCATGCAATGGCTTGTCTTCGAAATCGTCGAAGGCACGAAACTTTTTGAAAACATCCAGTTTCTCATTCGAGGCGAGTCGAATCTTCATTTCGCCATCAAATGACTCGATGGATTCTTGCAAACCTTTTTGATCGTCGGTACTGATCGCGATCATTTCAATACCAGCATCTTGGAAATCCGAAACGCGGGGTGCAAAAGCTTCCAATTGCTCAGCACAGTGCAAACAACCATGACCCAAATAGAAGATTACGAGATGCGGCCTACCGGCGAACTCACGACTGCCGACCGTCAACTCATTCGCATCGATCAACGACCATTGCGACGCAGGCGGTGGTGACCAGCGGAAGGGGCCGAGCGAATCAAGCTCCGGACGATATCCTAAATCACTGGCAGGCTCCACCTCCGAACGCCAATCCGCACTGAGATTCATGTCAGCGGCAAGCGATTGCAAGCGAGCGAACAATTCAACATCCAAATCCATGGAATGCGAAGTCTTTCGCAATTTTTCGAAGGTCGTTTTCGCTTCCTCGCGATCTCCAAACTCAAATTGAAGAAACGCCAGTCTTGCCAACGGAATCACTTCTTGCGGACGACGCTCGACTTGTTTGGTCACCGTTTCCATTCCAGCTTGAACATCGCCACCCAAACATTGAAGCTCCCCTAGGTAACTCAAGTCTTCACCGGTCGCTTTCTCCAGCGAACGATGTGCGGCAACGAAATCTCGCGCTGCGATCTGACCGTAACCAACAATCGACAGCCGCGATTTTTTGATTTGGTCGATGCGAGCTTTTAGTTCTGTGCGAGTCTTTTCATGTTCCTTCAGCTTTTCGGCGGTCTGCTTGCGATCACCTTCCGGCTTGAACGCTCGGGGCGGTTGATCTTTCCCGGTGTCGGAGACTGCTTTCAAACGCCCGACGGCAAACTCCAATTGTTGTAACTCATTCATTTTGTCAGTTGCGAGTTGATCGAGTTCGACATTCGCCAGCTTAAGCGCGTCTGATTGATTTGTAATCGCAGCGGCACAGCCCAGCAAACGCAACGATTCAATTTTCTTCTCATCCGAAACGTCAGTGAACCCGAGATACGACGAGCGACATAAATCAATGGCCATATCGAACTGCTGATATTCTCGCAACAGCCGCAACAAACGCATCCGACCGAGCTGTGCGCTTCCTCGCGATTTTTCGAGCTGGTTATATTTCGGATGACGTGGAAGTTCGATCATGTTCTTGGCGAGATCAATCGCATCGTGAACGCGACCAACGTAAGCCAGATTTCGAATCAGCCATTCATTGTTGTGAGCGAAATTGTGAATTTGATCGGGTAGCACTTGATCGCGAATCATGTGCGCATGATCGACGCGGGCCGAGGCTTCTTGTTGGTAGATGGCGTCCTCGAATCGCTGAAGATTCGAATAGATATGACCCGGCATGTGCCACATATGAGCGATGCCTGGAGCTGACTCGCCGCACTTTGCAGCGGATAGCAATGCCCGTTCCGGCTTGCGACGATCCCACAGATGAATCGAGTAGTGGTGAGCCGGATGAAGCGGATCAGCGTCAAAAATCTGTTGCAGCAAGGCGTCAACAGCCAAATAGCTAGTGACCGGAACTCCATCGCGACCGTTTTGCCAAACTCGATGAGCCACAAACGCTTTCGTTTCGACGTCATTAGGAAATTCGATGGAGATGTCTTCGAGAGCTTTTAGAAACGCAGCCGCGCGATCTGATTTCTTGTCAGGCTTTTCGGCAAGGAAGTTGTTGAGGGCTTCAATGTGCATTTGGTCCTTCTTCTGACACTTATCTTTTCGCTGCATCGCTTCGGCGATAAAGCCACGGGCTCGCTTCAAATCCGTTTGCGCCGCCCAAGCCGCTCCCCAATATGCCATCGCACAATTCGGGTCGAGATCGGCGGCCGCTCGGAACGAACGTTCGGCTTCGAGGAACCAAAACCCGTGCAACTGTCCAACGCCTTGATCGATGTACTTTTGCGCGAGCGGCGAATCCGTGGTAACAGGAAAATGAATTTTGCCCGTGCCTTCCATCAAATACGCATTTTGGCGTGGCCCCTCGTTGAAGGCCTCACCGTGTTCGGAGTGGCCTTCCAAAACTTCGTCCAAAGTTTTCTCGGCGTCAGAATCCGGTGACGGCTGAGGTGTGTCGATTGGCTTCGCTGTCGTTTTCGCTTTTTTGTCAGAGGGCGATTCAGCAAGGGAATCGGTGGCTAGAAAAAGACAGACGATCAGCAGGCAAGCGATCTTCGCCTTAAAAATGTATGACAAATTCATCAATTCAAACCTTGGTACTTTTGCAAGAGTCAGGCGACATCTGCAGAATATAGAAACGCGTTTAGCTGTCAACTGGATGCTTCATCCACGATAATAACGTCGAGGTTGCGAGAAAGTAACCGTTCCCGATGTAATAGTTGCTTTTTGCTACGCGAAAGAACCCGGCCTTCGGCGAATGAAAAGCGACTTTTGATTGTAATCGAACCATTTCGAAAGTTTCATCCAACGAGTCACTATTGAGGAAACTGATCAGAACGTCGGCCAAGTTTTTCTTAAAATAAGCCGCTTGTGCTTGCTAGACTCCCTGAAATTTTCCTGGCATGAGGATAGAATGGAGGCTTCGAAAAATGGCAGCGGGAATTACGAACCCGATTGCACGCACAAAACCTGAATGCGCAAGCGAAGGAAACGGTGTCTCATTTGACACTTTCCCGCGCTTACGCACTTGGGTTGGGATTTTCGAAACGATTCGATACACGTTTTCATTTCATCCCATCTCGCAACCCCCAAGAAACATGTCTAAAGCCTGGTCGCCCAGTTCGTGGCGCAATAAAGTCACTAAACAACAACCCGTTTATCCCGACGCCGAAAAGCTTGCTGAATCGTTGGAACGACTGGCAAAGCTTCCTCCGCTGGTGACCAGTTGGGAAATTGAAAGCCTGAAAGATCAGATTGCCGAAGCCGCAGAGGGCAGAGCTTTTCTCCTCCAAGGTGGCGATTGCTCAGAAAGTCTTGATGATTGCGAAACCGATTCGATCGTTCGCAATCTCAAAATTCTGATGCAAATGAGCTTTGTGTTGACATTCGGATCGATGAAAAAAATCGTTCGGGTTGGACGCATCGCCGGTCAATATGCTAAACCGCGTTCTGACGATTCGGAAACCCGCGACGGCGTGACGTTGCCGGTCTACCGAGGCGATATTGTTAACCGTGCGGGGTTCACGGAATCGGATCGAACTCCCAATCCAGAGTTGCTATTGCGAGGCTACGAACGCGCGGCGCTGACGCTCAATTTCATTCGCGGACTCGCAGTTGGCGGATTCGCTGATATGCATCATCCCGAAAATTGGAATTTGGATTTTGCGACCGATTCACCTCGATCTCAGCAATACCATCAGATGATCGATTCAATTCGCAACTCGCTGAATTTTATGGAAGCCTTGGTGGGTTCGGAAACGAGGCACTCAAAAGCCGTTGAGTTTTTTACTTCTCATGAAGGTTTGCTGCTCAATTACGAGCAAGCTCAAACACGACGTGTTCCTCGCCGCACCGGTTGGTACAACTTGAGCACGCACATGCCGTGGATTGGCTATCGCACCAAAGACCTTGACGGTGCTCATGTCGAGTACTTTCGTGGCATCGAGAATCCGATGGGCATCAAAGTCGGCCCGAAATTCGAGCCAGCGGAATTGGTCGATTTGGTCAAGACGCTTAATCCGGAAAATGAAAAAGGAAAGATCACGTTGATTCACCGGTTCGGTGCCGATCAAATTAGAGCATGTCTTCCTCCGATCATTCACGCGATTCAAGAAAGCGGATTGAATGTGCTGTTCTGCTGTGACCCAATGCACGGCAACACCTTTGCAACCAGCTCCGGAATTAAAACTCGTAGCTTTGACAAAATCGCCAGCGAGGTCGAACAGAGTTTTGACATCCATCACCACGAAGGCTCGATTCTCGGCGGCGTGCATCTTGAGTTGACGGGCGACAATGTAACGGAATGTCTGGGCGGTTCGGGGCAATTGACGGAGCCTGATTTGGCCAAATGTTATAAGAGCCTTGTTGATCCTCGATTGAACTATGACCAAGCCATGGAAATCGCTTTCTTGATCGCTGATCGTATGAAAGCGAACAACGGAAAGAGCTAAGCCATGGCAGAATCAGTTTCGTTTTCTGCGGAGCAAGAGGAACTGCTGGAAAAATGTGAACAGCAGATGGGTTATCGTTTTCGTGAACGACGTTTCTTGTACGAAGCCCTGACCCATTCATCATTCGCCGATTCTCGACTTGATTCTTACGAGCGAATGGAGTTTCTGGGAGATTCCATTTTGGGTTTTACCGTTTGCGAGTATCTATTTCAACGGTTTCCGAATTGGATGGAAGGCGATTTAACAAAGGTCAAATCGAACGTCGTCAGTCGCCAGACTTGCGCCTTGATCGGAATGGAACTGGGACTGAATGAATTCATCGTGGTCGCCAAGGGCGTGGGACGACGCGACGGCGTTCCCAAATCGCTGCTGGCCAACGCCTTTGAATCCTTGGTTGCGGCGGTGTACCTTGACGGTGGCATGGAAGCGGCAAAGCATTTTTTGATGCCGTTCATTGAACGCCATGTCGAATCAGCCGTGCAGGGTGGCTTGGACATCAATTACAAATCCGAACTGCAACAATATTCGCAGAAACGTTACGGTTTGCCGCCTAACTACGTCGTGCAAGGCGACAGCGGGCCCGATCATGACAAATGCTTCAAAGTCGCCGCGCAGATTTCGAAACGGACTTTCAGTCCAGCTTGGGGTAAAAACAAAAAGCAGGCTGAACAGCGTGCGGCTGCCAACGCGCTCGCCATCATCGACGGGCAAATACCTCCGTTTTCCGCCGAAGAAGATGAGGATCAGCAGTAGATGAGGATCAGCAGTAGATCGCGTGGAGAACCATCCTATACCCGCTTGAATGGAAGCGGCAGTTAAGGCCGGTTGTCCAGAGTCTCGGGGCGACTTTGCTTTTGAAAATTAGCTGAGTGTTTTAAGGCCCGTCCGCGATTTCGTGTTTTTCCACGATTCGAGTACCAAGGTAAATCAAATCCCGAG
>JBGSKR010000375.1:0-5175 GCA_041741135.1 Mariniblastus sp. | reverse complement strand
CTTGCTAGTCGAGGCTCGACGAATAAGTTGGTGGAAGGGAGAAGATTTTTCCTGATTCAGCCATTCGCAAATAGCCGACGGCATCTTCTTGGCAGATAGGTTTGCAGGCAGTGTCGATGAGACTTCGGGGAGCAACTCTGTGATGAGTCCGTGTGGAAGCGGTTTGGAACTGTTGACCCTGAAAAACTGATCGCGTTGGAGATCAACGTCGTCGGCGACAAAAGCGTTTATTGGAATTGGGAAATTTTTTCGTTTCTCGCATTTCGATAAAGCCAAAGCCCGTTGCTGACCGTCGACGATCCATGCGGGCTTCGTCCCACCGTTGACCGGAATAGGAATTTTGAGAATCCCCGCCTTTGCGTAACCATCGCCGGTGGCCGGGCCGCGGCTATTGATAAACTTCACCTGCGACGAAAGGGCAAGGATGACGGAGTTGGGGAAAAGGATGGAGTCCTCGTTCAGATAGTCAACGATGTCTTGTACATGTTTACGCACACCAGCTCGTTGGTAGCCGATTAGCTTGCCATCGTCATCCCGGGAAATTCGCGATATGTCCGCGATCTTTAGCAGTTCATCTCCGGTCAGTGTAAACAAGTAAAGCGGATGATCCAAGTTTTGTTCGATGAACAAGGCTCGGCGCTCGATTAGATTGCTGTCGCCGTTTTTCTTTTTAGCCATCGACTTGTTCCTTTACTTCGCGGAAAAGGCTGGCAAATCGTTTTTGCTCACAGGCTTTGTTTTGATCTCGCAACATTCGCAGCAAAGGTGAGTGACTGGCGCGAGAGTCGCGATTGAGTTCCTGCAAGATGAATTTGCGGACGGCATCATCCGACATTAGATTGCGGACAGGCAGTTCATACGCAGGCTGCCTCGTCAATTGTTCATTGACTTTTTTGCGCAGCAGATCGTTCGTTGGCTTCGCCCTCTTACATTCGCCTAACACCCAACGTGCGACCCGCATGTTCAACGACCTCAATGCACCACCAACGAAATTTTGCATTCTCGCATCGTAGGGAACAAGGTTTTCGTCGAGACCCTCCAGTTGTTTGCAACCGGCGGAGAAGATGGACAGCAAATTTGGGTTATTCAACTCGGCGATTGCAGCCAGCAAATCCCGGCGCATCGCAAACAAATACTCTTCCGATCCTATTACGATCAGGGGAGTGCCCGGGGATTCGATGGCTAAAGAATGAACGGAACGCTTGGGGCGAAGTTTCGATTTTGGCCACCGACACAACGAGTCCCACCAATCCGCAAGGGCAGACCGACGGTCTTCGACTTTGCTTTTTGATACAACGCAATCTGGATGGGCTCCTGAAAAAGTTGCCGAATACCCAGGCACGCGATCATCCAACGAAAGCAAACCAAACCCTGCTGACGACACCCAGACTTGATTCTTTTCCCCGTTGGCAATATCGCAAATATCTTTCGCGGCGGCCCAATGGTCACCTTTGTAAATGTTGCGAACTTGGAAGCGATCTGCAGAAGAATTTTGCAATCTCTGAAACCAAGAACTGGATCGCTCTTCAACGCTGCCCCGTTTGACGGCGCGTAACTTCAGACTTTCCGGCACGGCGACCGTCTTACTCTTGGTGCAAGTAACGACAACATTTACTTTTGTCATTCAAGAACCCGCCATTTCTTGGGATTCTGGTTCGCCGCGATAAACGCAACCGGACGTGCAAGTCTCTCGCACGACAACTTGCGACAACAACGGCAAGCGAGGTTTGACTTGATTCCAAATCCAGCGAGCGATATTTTCGCTGGTTGGGTTTTCCAATCCTTCAATCTCATTCAAGTAGTTGTGGTCGAGCATCGCCAAAAATGGCTTGAATGCCTGTTTGACATCGCTGAAATCAATAACCCAACCCAGCGTTTCATCGACAGGGCCTTCCACATGCAAGGCAACCTGAAACGAATGTCCATGCAGACGACTGCATTGGTGGCCTTCCGGAACATTTGGCAAGCGATGTGCCGCTTCGAACTTGAATTCCTTGAACAACTCCATCTGATCGCCTTATTGAAGACCGAGTAGTTTGTGAGTTTGTAGAGACAACCGCCATTTTGGGTTGCTCAAACAGAACTGTGTCGCGAGTGCTGTATTCATGCTCGCGTCCGGGCCATCCATTGGCTGAATGAAAAAGTGATCGAACTCGAACGACTCAAAGTGCGACGGAACATTTTCCACTTGCGGGTAAACCAGTTTCAGTTCGTCACCTGCCGTCACCACCAATTCAGCATTCGCTTTCGGGCTAACCGTCACCCAATCGACGCCTGGCGGAACCTCGATCGTTCCATTTGTCTCAATTGCGATTTCGAATCCGACTTTATGAAATTCTTCCAACAGTTGTTCGTTCAACTGCAAAAGCGGTTCTCCCCCAGTGCAAACCAAATACGGTTGCCCACTTGCGCCAGAACACCCTTCACGCCAGACAGATGTAACTTTGGTTGCCAAATCAGTCGCGTTGTATTTGCCACCGTTGTCACCATCAACGCCAAAAAAATCTGTATCGCAAAACTGGCAAATTGCCGTCTCGCGACCGCTTTCTCGCCCATTCCAGAGATTACATCCCGAAAAACGGCAAAACACTGCTGCTCGACCTGTTTGCAGGCCTTCGCCTTGCAGAGTGTAAAATATTTCTTTTACAGAGTAGCACGTGTTTTCTGCGAGGCTTGCAATGTCGTCTTTTGACGATATCTCCACAGAACTAATTGTGTCGGGTCTCACTGGACTGCCCTGTCAGAAAAACGAAGCGGATGAATTGGTTTTCGCGATTGGATTCAGCTGGGAAGGTTTTACTCTACTCAACTACATTCGTCAATTACAATTACATTGTATCGGATTGATCTCTTCGTGTAATTAACCGGAAGAGACCTCAATCACTGAAGGACAGTAATTTAACTGCAGAAGCGAGCGGTCTAAATCTGCCAGGAGGTAGCAACCAAGGTACGCGAGCGATTGGAGCATCACTGATGCTTTTCTGTGTTGCCCCGATTCTTTTGAAGCCTCCACCTTGGCTGTTCCAGGGGCGGTTGGCAATTGGGCCGCCGGATGGCTCATCTGATTTATTCTTGGAACTGCAAAACGGGATGCTGCTGAAATTAAGACGGAAGTGCCTATTTAATGCGACGATGCAATTGAACTTATAAAGGACGGATTCGAACAACTGGAATCGGCATTCAAGGCTAGAGAGTCAGATGATTTACAGCGGCGTATGCTTGCCTCTCTCGCAAGCTGCGGAAGATTGAGGCGACATTGAACGGTTAATCGCCTGCATTTTCTTGCTAAATCGACGCGAGAAACGCGTCATAAAGACTTGAGTAACCGGATAGCATTTGCGATTCGGTGCTCGACGCTGAAATGGTCGTTATTTCAAGTTGGATTGACGAACGTCCAGCAAAACTAGTAGCCCCGTGATCGCGGGGCGGTTGTGTTTCATACACGGCCGCCCCGAGGGCGGCCTTAGCTAATGAGAGGTCACCATGATCGCAATTGTTGATCAACAGGATTGCGCACGCACCGGCGCTGCGCCCACATTTGAGGAACTTCTTCCAGCCATCAAACGTCAAGCTGCCGTCGCATTTCGTTCGTTGCCGATGAGTGAACGGGAAGATTTGGTAGCTGAAGTCATTGCCAATGCGTGCTGTGCGTATCGGCGGCTTGCCGACCGAGGAATGGCAAACATGGCATACGCTTCGCCGCTGGCACAGTTTGCCATCAAGCAGATTCGAAGCGGTCGCCGTGTCGGCAGCAAGCTGAATGTGAAAGACGTGTCTTCCAGGTACGCTCAGCGGGCCAAAGACATCAAGGTCGATCGGCTCTACGCACGAAATGACAGCGATGGTCGCTGGCAGGAAGTGGTCGTCGAGGACAAAACGGCCGGACCTGCGGAAGTCGCCGCTACGCGAATTGACTTTGCCGCGTGGCTGAAGTCCCTCACGCCACGGATGCGACGAATCGCAAAAACTTTGGCTACCGGTGAAACGACCAAAGGAGTCGCGTCTCGCTTCGGCATGAGTCCAGGGCGGGTGAGCCAACTTCGACGCGAGTTGCAGCAAGCCTGGAGTCTCTTTCAGGGCGAGCTGGCCGTCGCTTAGCCGACTCCCTTAACAGCACTCGACGTTGAACGAGGTTCCCCGTTTCCAAACCCAATCCGAAAGGAAAACCATGAGTGCAAGACAAAAGCTGAACTCGATCTACATTTTCGGGATCGCCGTGGTATCCATCTTTGCCGGGATCGCTTTTGAATCTTTCCTGGTCGCAATCTTCTGCATCGCGATCCTTAGCGGAATGTTGTTACACGACGGCTCCATCCGTCCCACCAAACACCGTCGCCGCTGACCGAGCACTCCCGATGGTGCGTTCCTTATCCGAAAACCCTCAACCCGCCCGGAAACCCCGGGCTTTTTTTTAGCTATCAAGAACAATGCAACATCTCCGCGTGCCGATTGGCGGCATGCAACAAACGGCACCACCTTCAGAGACGAACACTCAAGGATTGATGGCTGAGTTACCAGCTCCCATCAGATCGAGGTCAGAGTGAATGCCAAGCGACAAACACGAGGCTAGGAAAAATCGATTCGTGGAAACTGCTGGTTTCGTGTTCCAGATTCGACAACGACTGGGAAACGGCGAAAACCCGGTTTGCTGGAACTTCCTGGCCTCATAATTGACAAGGAGATTATGAGGCCTGACAATTTATCAAGAACTGAATGACCAGCAATGAGGTATGCGAATGAGCAGTGGCCAGCCAACTTGCCGTATTTTTGGCGGCTCAATAACGAGTAGTAAATAGCTATCCCGCTAATCCATCAAACACCAATGTCACGAGAGATATACCCGTTTCCATGCGACACTTAAACTGCCCGCCCTTGTTTGACCAAAAATTGGAGAGCCAAAAGCATGCCCAAAGACTATCACCGAAGGGAAACCCTTCGTTTGGCTTGTCATGTAACTACAAATCAAGTCGTAGCGTGGGAGCCAAATTTGCCTTGCTATTCCGAAACATTCACTTTAAGAAACGGTCGATTCGTATCCGGCAACCATAAAGGACAACCAATTGAATCCGTGCCGACAAGCTACCTCGAATTTATATTAGAGCGTACTGGTGCTGACTCAAAAACATTGCAGCTCGCTGGGGGCATACTTGCTAGGCGACTGCAAAAAGAACTCAA
>JBGSKR010000374.1:0-2238 GCA_041741135.1 Mariniblastus sp. | reverse complement strand
GCGAAGCTGGCATTGCAAGGTTACCGCGTCGGCATCGTCGATTTAACCAACGGCGAGCCAACGCCCGGCTGCGATTTTCCTGAAACGCGAATCGCGGAAGCCCATGCCGCAGCCAAATGCCTTGGTATCGCCAAACGAATTGTGCTTGATCTGCCAAATCGAATGTTGTTTGATTCTTTCGAAGCGCGGGTCGCGCTGGCGCGGGAGTTCCGCATCTATCGCCCACGATTGGTCATCGGCTTGGGCGGGAAAACTCCGATGGCTTCTCCCGATCATTGGCAGGCGATGCAGATCACCGACGCGGCGGTCTTTTATAGTCGGTTGTGCAAATGGGATCAGTATTTTGGTGACTTGCCTGTTCATGTTATTGAAAGGCAAATTTACTATTCGTTGTCGTTTGAGGCCAATTGGAGTGGAACGGATCGATTTCAGTTCGTCAGCGATATCTCGGAGACGCTTCAGCAAAAGGTAGATGCGATCCGCTGTTACCAAACCCAGTTCCCTCCAGCGAAGGCTCACATTTTCGAACGGGTGCAGTCGATGGCTTTAGTCAATGGTGCGGCGGCCGGATTCGAAGCCGGTGAAGTTCTGACATCCACTCGCGCGATCGGCAGCAGAGACGTGATGCAAACGGTGTTGGGTTCGTAAAGCCTTGGCCAAGCCGCGTTTCCAAGCAAAACCGAACGGGCTACAATCAGAGCCAAGTCTGAAAAACTTTTTCGATAAAGACAAACCCTTTCAACTCTTTCGAATTAAAATCCGAGTATAACCGCTCAACCCTTCGACATACCCATCATGGAATCTCCCGAAAAAATTTCCGTTCAAACCTTTAATCACTCATCCGAGGTCAACCAAGCCGTCGCAAAAATCATCGCGGACTTGATTCGCCAGCGACAAGCGGCGGGCAAGAAATGCGTGCTCGGTTTGGCCACCGGCAGCACGCCCGTTGGTGTTTACAACGAACTGGTGCGGATGCATCAAACGGAAGGACTCTCGCTCAAGAACGTCGTGACTTTCAACCTCGACGAATACTTTCCGATGCAGCCCGCCGAGCTTCAGTCTTACGTGCGGTTCATGAACGAACACTTGTTCGATTCGGTGGACATCCCTCGTGACCAAATCCATATTCCCGACGGAACGATTCCCGCCGCCGAAGTTGCCGACTTTTGCAAAAAATATGAACAAGCAATTGTCGACGCTGGCGGGATTGATATTCAGTTGCTGGGGATTGGGCGAACTGGTCATGTGGGCTTCAACGAACCTGGTTCGGGCAAAGACAGCCGCACGCGTTTGATCACTCTCGACCGTGTCACCCGCATGGACGCGGCGAGTGATTTCTTTGGCGAAGAAAATGTTCCGCGCACTGCGATCACGATGGGCGTCGGAACCATTCTCGATGCCAAACGAGTGATCTTGATCGCGTTCGGCGAGCATAAAGCTCCGATCGTTGCCGAAGCCGTCGAGGGCGTGGTCACTTCTGCGGTCGCTGCAAGTTTCCTTCAAGATCATCCCAACGCGACGATCTATCTTGATTCGGCTGCTTCGCAATCGCTGACTCGCTACAGTGCCCCGTGGGTTTGCGGGCCAGTCGATTGGGATGAAGAAAAAATTCGCAAGGCCACCATCTGGCTCGCTCGGCATGTGAATAAACCATTGCTGAAATTGATTGACGCGGATTACAACGAAGGCGAATTGCAAGACCTGCTCGCTAAACATGGACCGGCCTATAACATCAACCTGCACGTGTTTCGATATCTGCAAAACACGATTACCGGTTGGCCAGCGGGCAAACCGGCTCATGAGAAAAAACCCGGCGACCGACCGCAGAAACACGAAGAGATTTTTCCAAAGCGCGTGCTTATTTTCTCGCCGCATCCGGATGACGACGTGATCAGCATGGGCGGCACGCTGATTCGGTTGGTCGAACAAGGCCACACCGTTCATGTGGCTTATCAGACTTCGGGTAACATCGCGGTGTTCGACGACGACGCGATTCGGTTCGCTGAATTCGCCGCTGATTTCAATCGTGCGTTCGGTGTTGATCCGCAGCGAACAAATCAGCTTGAAGCACACATCGAAGAGTTTTTGAAGAACAAACAAGCAGGCCAAGTCGACAGTCCGGAAGTTCAACAGATCAAAGGTATGATCCGCCGTGGAGAGGCCCGTGCGGCAACGCGATTGTGCGGCATCCCCGAAGAGCAATTGCACTTCATGGACATGCCGTTTTACGAAACGGGT
>JBGSKR010000373.1:0-3425 GCA_041741135.1 Mariniblastus sp. | reverse complement strand
AGGCCTACAAGTCACTGGGACTTACCAAAGCCCCTACCACGACGTAGAAAGCAAATTGACTTTGCATCCGTATCGATTGTGTTTTATCCGCAGTGCTTGGTATTTGTTCGGTCGTCCGGATGGGCAGTTAGCAACCGTTTCTCCCCGCGTCTATCGCGTTGTGCGTTTCAAAACTTTGAAGTTGAGCGATCGCCGTGCAGCCGTTCCTGCCGATTTCGATTTGAAAGAGTTCTTGGGAAACGCTTGGAGCGTTTGGCGCGGCGAGACGACGTATGAAGTCGAGATTCTTTTTACATCGACCTCGGCCAGTATTGTTACTGAAACGAAATGGCATCACACGCAGCGCGTCACCCGCCACCCCGACGGCAGCGCCACCGTAACTTTCACCGTCGATGGCCTCGGCGAAATCGTCTGGTGGCTGTTAGGCTGGGCACCAATTGCGAGAGTGGAACGACCGGTTGAGTTGCGGGAACTGTTGGTCGAACATTTGCAAGCGGCAGCGAGGAAAAATTCAGAGTGAAATTCTCGTTGAGCGTTAAAGTTTTGTCGAACGATCATGGCAACCGCATAGCCACGATTCAAGGTACATTTGGTTTTCGCAGTTGCCTTATGCTGAAATTTTTGGTGTTCCGACTGCAGTCCGATCAATCACATTTTAAAACGATGGCCAACTGCTATATGGATTCAAGTGAAATCCGATGCCAAACGGGCTCCCGCTAAAACGTTTTGCTCTCGAAGAGAGCAGCGACGATGCTCAGTGTCGCTGCGGCCTCCGGCAGCAAAGCGAACACACCAGAAAACGTTCCATGCGAAAACAGTCTTGCCCAAAAAAACAGGTTACCGATCGTCATCAATGTCCTCGTACCTTTTGCAAGGAATAATCCAAGTCGTGAGCGGTTGCCGAGCGTAAAACAAACGCCGTTCAACGAAAGTAGTGGAAGTCGCCAGACTTCCCGCTAAGTTGATATCTCTGGCGAAATCCACTGCTTGATTTGAGTTGATAGAACGTAATTGCATAAAAATGACAGGGAGGAGAGACTGGACTAGTACCCGTCATCGATTAGCCGATTAAGCCACTTTTCGACGGTGGTGTAATAAATTTCGTTTTGCCGTTCCTTACTCCAGCCCAGCAATCTTTCGCCGGTGCGGAGGTAGTACCCAATCAGTTTCAATTTCCAACGAAAGATAAAGATTCGATACTTCAAAATTAACCTCGTTAAACAATAGGGACAAAAGAGACGTGACTAAATTCACAACTCCCGCATCATAGCCCCATCCAGCGACAGACGCAGGTCGAACCTCTCAACGTTATTTGAAAAAATTTCCAACAACCCGCGCATGTTGTTGCCGAAGAATAGAATTTCAAATGGCTAGAAAGTAATTGTTCGCGACTTTCAAGTCGTCCAAAGTTCGCGGGGTGTGAGGCTATCGCGGATTGAGTTACGACTATTTTTCGTTTCCAATTACGGAACGCACAGTGAATTGAGTTTGCCGATTTACGACGACCGCGCAACATACCGATCAAATTGCTTCTCCCCCTTTCCCCCGCCATCGCCATGCAGATCGGAATCATTTCAGACACGCACGGTTATCTCGATCCGTTGGTGCTCGAAGCCTTTTCCACCTGCGACGAAATTTGGCACGCAGGAGATTTTGGAGGAATCGAAATCGCTGAGCAATTACAACAGGCAAAACCGCTACGCGGCGTCTATGGAAACATCGATGACGCGAAAGTTCGGCAATCGTTTCCAGAAGACTTGCGATTTGAATGTGAAGGCGTTTCGGTATGGATGACCCACATCGCCGGACGACCTGGGAAGTACTCTCCTCGCGTTCGCAAAGGCTTAATCGCCGATCCGCCGCGTGTGCTGATTTGTGGTCACTCGCACATTATCTCGGTCGAAAACGATTCGCGTTTTGGATTGAAGTACATCAACCCAGGCGCTGCCGGACATGAAGGCGCGCACGTGATGCGAACGCTGTTGAAGTTCGAACTTTCAAACGGTGAACTCAAAAACATGCGGCTGATCGAATTGGGGCTTCGCGGACGACGAAATCAAACTCGCCCGTGACATCGCTAGCTACAAGGCTCTGCCTTGCAACTCTTGTATTTCTTGCTGCGGGTCTCTGCCTCGCAACACACGGCACGACGGCTCGGCCGTCCGCCTGATAGCTTCAAGCCGATACTACCGATCCATTTTAAGCTTCCTTCACAAGCCAGTTCCATTGGCTTGTTAAAGCTTGTTGCATCCACGAAAATCTCTCCTACTCTTCATTCGTGTATATTCGTGCGATTCGTGGCAAAGTTTTACAACAGAAAAGTTTCACACCAAAATAGAAAATAAACTCATGAAAATTTCTGCTTCTGTTTTATCGTCTTCGTTTTGCTGGTTACTCGCCCTGAACGCTTCGCTGTTTTCGCAAGCAATCGAACAACCTGCACTTCAAGAAGAAAAACAAATCGCACGTGGTTTGGTTTTCATCGACTCCAACGAAAATGGAAAATGGGATGCATCGGACCCCGTTGCCGCAGGCGTCAAAATTTCTAACGGACTCGACATCGTAGAAACCAACGCAGAAGGACTGTACGAAATTCCATTGCCCGACGATTCAATTTTGTTCGTCATCAAGCCCACTGGTTATCGCACAGCGTTGGACGAGAACAATCTCCCAAAATTTTTCTATATTCACAAACCTGACGGTTCGCCGCGACTTCGCTACCCTGGATCAAAACCAACGGGAAACCTTCCAACGTCAATTGACTTTCCCCTTTATCCGCAGGACGAACCAGAGGATTTCAAAGTGATTTTGTTTGGTGACCCACAGCCTCGAAACCACACCGAAGTCGATTACATCCGCGAAGACGTGATTGATGAACTCATCGAAGATCGGCGCGATAGCGCGTTTGGCGTCTCGTTAGGTGATCTGGCTTTTGATCAACTGGAAACTTTTGAAACTTTGAATCAGTCCATCGCGCTGATCGGAATTCCTTGGTACAACGTGATCGGCAACCACGACATCAATTTCGATGCGAAAGAACGGAAGCACGTCAACGAGACTTTCGAGCGAGTTTACGGGCCGAGTTATTACTCGTTCGATTATGGCGCGGTGCATTTTGTGGTGCTGGACAATGTTGACTGGCAAGGGCCGAACGAACAGATTAAACAGTTTCACTACGAAG
Source organism: Mariniblastus sp. (assembly GCA_041741135.1). Classification (GTDB taxonomy): domain Bacteria; phylum Planctomycetota; class Planctomycetia; order Pirellulales; family Pirellulaceae; genus Mariniblastus. The sequence continues at coordinate 244 of JBGSKR010000373.1, read as the reverse complement.
CCGGTTTTGGCTCCGACCAATTGGCGTTTCTGAAAAAAGATTTGGCTCTCATTCCAGAAGATCAGATGGTCGTGCTGATGATGCACATTCCGATCGTAGGCGCGAAAGACCGACTTTCAGTTTACGAGCTGATCCAAGACCGCCCTTTTTGTCTTTCGATTTCGGGTCACACTCACACGCATCAGCACATGTTCATCGGCCCTGCCGACGGCTTTCATGGCAAGCAGGAGCACCACCACATTAT
>JBGSKR010000372.1:0-4461 GCA_041741135.1 Mariniblastus sp. | reverse complement strand
ATCGACATCTTCACCAATGATCCCCGCGTTTTTTGTGATCGATGGCCCGACTAATTCCGGCGTCAGCTCCAAGATAGAGTCGGCAGTAAATTCTGCGTCGAGTTGTTCTTCTGGTAATTCAACTCGATAACCTTGAACGCGCGGGAAGCGAATTTCGAGTTCGTCGCGTTCTGGTCGAACGGCTTTGACGTGAATGGTTTCTCTTGGCGGTTGCGGTGGAGCAATGACGGGCTTGGCCGTAAAGTCAAACGGAATTCCAAGCACATCGGCGTACTCGACGTTAAACAATCCTTCTTCGTTGAGTTCATAAGATTGCCGACGCAATGCGCGACCAATGACTTGTTCACAAAGAAGTTGTGTTCCGAATGCACGAACGCCTAGCACGTGCGTGACCGTGTTCGCGTCCCAGCCTTCGGTTAACATCGAGACGGAAACGACGCAGCGGATGGACTCGCCTAGCCGTCCGGTTTTTCCAACGGTGTTCATGACTTCCCGCAGCAGTTCCTGATCGGTGATCGATTCGGCTTTCTTCGCGTCACCAGTACGTTCGACGATCTCCCGACGGAATCGCTCGATTTCATCGGAGGCAAATTTTCGGAAGTTGGTATCGAGTCCTTCGCCGGATTCAAGTTGTTCGCTGTCGATCAACAAGGTGTTGGGGCGGGGAATCGGGTTTCCGTGTTCATCAAAATTGCTGAACAGTGGAAGCCGACCATTGACCACGCTGACACTGCCGTCTTCATTCTCGCGTTGGAAGCCAGAGATAAAATCGTAAACCAGTTTCGAGGTCGAAGTGTTGTTGCAGACGATGATGAAACACGGAGGAACTTTCATTCCGTCTTGTTGCCAAAGATGGAATGTTTTTTCATAGTGACCGTATAACGCTTCCAGTGCTGTTTGCAATTCTGGTGGGATACTCAGGGGGTCTAGCTCTTTGGATTTACCTCGTCCCTTCTTAGGCATTTTCTTGCCGATGTGTTCCCAGAGGTTTCGGAAGATGGGCATTTCCGCACCGGGAATATTGTCGGCGACTGGAACGCGAGGAAGCTTGACGATGCCGCACTCAATCGCATCCATGAGTGAGAAATTGCTCATTGTCCACGGAAAGAGCGTCCCTTCTGCGTAGCCTGAACCACTTAAAAAGAATGGGGTTGCCGATAGATCGAACACACGGCTGATGCCCATTTTGCGCTGCACGGCTTCCAGTCCTGATATCCAGAGTCGAGCTGCTTCGCGGTTCTTTTCTGCTTCCTTGCGGTCATCGCCTTTTAGCTTCTCGCCGTCATCGGTTTCCTCATCGCTTCGTGGTTTTTCACGGTAGCAATGGTGGGCTTCGTCATTGAGCACCACAATGTTCTTGATGTTCATCAGTTCCGGCATGACACGCCGTAACATCTGGCCTTCGGTTTCGAGTGTGTCGAGTGCCTCGCCTCGACCTTGAAGAAGTGAACGACCGCCTTTGGAAAGCTCCAAACGTTCTCGCCTTTTGAACGCATGGTAATTGGTGATGATAATTTTGGCGTTTCCTAAATCGGCCAACATGTCGTTCGGCACTAGCTCACGACTGGGATAATAGCTGTAGGGATCGTTGGGCTGAAGAACTTGCAAGCGATCTTTGATGGTCAGCCCCGGAGCGACAATTAAAAATCCATTGGTAAATCGTTTGCTGTTTGGGCGACGGACAGCGTTGATCGTTTGCCAAGCAATGATCATGGCCATCACGGTCGTTTTGCCGGCGCCGGTTGCCAACTTGAGAGCCAGGCGCATTAAATCGGGATTGGCTTGTTCGTTGACCGCAGCAAGATGCTCAACAAATTTCTTGCCCTGTTTTCCGCCTTGCGGAGCAACCTCTGTTAGCCAAATGACCGTCTCAACGGCTTCCACTTGGCAGAAAAATGGCTTGACCGATTGGAAGTTGTAGTCTCGCCAATGCTGTAGAAGCCTTGCGGTCTCAGGAGTGACCTGCCACTGGGAAGGGTTTTTGGCGGCTCGCCATTGATCGACAAAGTATCGCAACTCGTTGATGATGGGATTGGGATCGTACTGCTGATCTTCCGTTGAGATTCCGTGCCCTTCGTCGAAGATAAATTCCGATTGAGCGGCTTTCTTTGTCTTCTGTTTTCGGGGTTTTGGAATCGGCGTTACGAATTCGGCTCGACGACGAGCTTCAATGATCTGCTCAGTCGGCTGTCCGGATTCGTCCAGCTCCCAATGCCTTGCCGGATATTCGTAGGGTGAATTAAGGATGGGGCCGGTGAAAAATTGGTCGTTCATCGGTTCGGCCTCATTTCGCTGTTCGTTTGTTTAGCTATAGTGCAATCGCCATCGGATGGCAAAATTCTGGAGTCTTACCGTGGGGTCCCAAACTTCTCAGCATATCGCAAGCTACTCGCAATTTCTGGCAAGCAGATTCTACAGTTAAATACTCGGTTTGCATTCCGAACATGGACGGTTCTTTCTTCTTGCAAATCTGGTTTCCGATAGCGATCTAAACCTTACCAGTCGCTGCTGAGGTTGCCAACAACTAGAAAGGAAGAGAACTTTCAGCTTGACGCATTTTAAGTGGATTCAGTTTTGCCTTGTTCTCGTTTCCATTGAATAAAAACACCCGTGTCAATCAAGATTCCCATGGATCGTCCAGCATATCGAGAAACTCTCGCGCCGAAAGAACATCGTCAGCAAAGGACTCTGCGTCTTCGCCCAATCTTGCACTTTCGCGTAAAGCCCGATCCAGATCAGTCATCGTACGCGGTGGGTCGATCGGAACCATCCTCGCTAACGCGATTTGTCCTTCCGACAATTCAACGGTGACACGGTCGCGAGAAACGTGTCTCACGATTTCCGATAATCTAAGATTCGCCGTCGTTATTTCGATTCATTCCATGCTCAACTCCCAAAACAAGTTTAGTCATTGTAGGGCGTTTGCGATCAACTCAATCACCCTCGCCAACATCCGTTATCGAAAAGCTCACATTGGCATACGCTTCCCCCAAACTCAACTCACACCCGATCTCGAAAAGCGGAATGACCGCCTCCAAGCCTTCGTAAATTTCTCGTTCAAAACCTGTGTCCCCACGTCGATAAACCAAAGCCAACTGTCTGTTCTGCTCGATGAGGATGTAGCACTTCAGAGAATCGATCATGAAATAGGTTTCCCGTTTTTCGTATTCGTCAGCGCGGCGGGTCGAGTCCGATAACACTTCCACGACAACAACAGGACGATCGTGAAACATGTCCTTATCAGGATTCGGCTGACAAACCACGGACATATCCGGATAATAATATTTCTCTCCCCTGCCTCGGCGAATCCGAATTTTCATATCCGAATTAAAAGCCTCACATGGCTTGCCGCGAAGCTGAGAGCCGATGGCAATCGTGATGTTCGTGGCAATTCGATTGTGCCGAGCTGGAGCGCCCGCCATGGCATAGACCGTTCCGTCGACGAACTCGTGTTTCTGATTCGAAACCAATTCGCCCGCAAGATAGTCAGCGGCCGAAATGGGGTATCTCTGCGGCGCAGTGCTCATACCAATTCCTCTACCATACTTTTGTTCGGACTTAAAAAAAGCGGCACCGTGTCAATCAAGATTCCCACGGCTACATTATGTCAGACCTTCGGGACTTTTCAAACTTCAAAAATTAATGCGCGAAAGTAGCCGTGCTGGCCAGTACTAACCGTCGCCCCCTACAAAAGCCGCTGGGCCTCGGCTCGCAGTTTTAGTTCGACAGCCCAGCCTTCTTGGCGGATGCGAATGTCGATGTAGGAAAGAAATCGCACGACGGCGGCGAATCCGGCGGCAAGCCACAAGGCGACCATCCAAAACCACGGTGCCCAACTCGATTCGGAATCAACTGCCAGATTCAGCACCGAATCGACGCTGCAAAACACCGCATAAAAGGCAATGGTCATCAACGGCAAAAACAATGCACTCGTTAATCCCCGCGCAAACAATTCTCCACCGGCTGAGCCATGCAACGAACTCGATCGACGACTGAAATTGATCAAGCCTGACTTGCCGGATCGAATCGGTGTTTTTTCTAACAACAACATCTCTGAGGTGAAAGGGCGCAGTGTGCGGATCAGCAAGGCTGTAGCAACCATGATCGGTAACCACGAAAACGACATCACGAAAATGAATTCTTCATCCGCATATCGAGTCAGCCAAGTAAAAAACAAAACCGGTCCCACCAATCGCAACGCTCCCTGATTCCACAACATATACGGTGAAGCCCGCAACGAACCCAACACCGTTTCTCGAATGCCCAATCGCCCGACAAACATCGCTTGTCCGAGGTAATAAGTCAAAAACGTCGTTCCAAGCTGAGCTTGGCTGACGATCAACAATGTCATTAACCAGTAATACAGCGCCAGATAGTCACTGTCGATCGCATCGTTCACCAGCCAGCCTAACAGCCAGTAATCGATTGCCATCCATGGAATAGCGTTTAGTACCAGCAGTG
>JBGSKR010000371.1:0-4137 GCA_041741135.1 Mariniblastus sp. | reverse complement strand
GCTGCGTCCTCCGACTGGCGAGGATTACGTTTCTTTTGAGAGGACACAAACTGAAGTTTCTCACGCGCTGCCGATTCCCGCTGACGAGTTTCTTCATCGAGAAATTGATTCGGGCTTGCGAACTTAAAGGAACGCGATTCCAAGAATTTTTCCGGATCGGCAAATTTTGCACCCGAGACATGTTTCAATTTTAAACCGGGCACTTCGCCAGGAGCGACCCTGATCGGTTGCAACGGGCCATTCGTCGTAATGGCTGCCGGATTCTTGAGCGCAGTTGGTGAGGCGTCCGAAAAGTGCCCGCGAATGCCTGTGGGAGGGATATCAGAGAATTCGTGATGTGATTCAACGTCGAGGGGCGGTAGTGGGGTCTCAGTAATCGGCTTCGCAGTGGTTCCGAATTGCGGTGCTGATTGAGGCGCGAAATGGTTCTTGTTGGGTTGAAAAGCGTTGGCAACGGCGTCAGCGACTGCATTTGAAATGGCTTCAAATGATTGATCAGAAAAATTAATTTCAGAAAAATTTGAATCGGCACCACTCGGTTGAGGCTGCCGACGCGAGGATTGACTGCCGGAAGCATCAGAAAAATGGTGCCATGCATGTTTCTCGACGTTGGGAGCGTCAACACTTTGAGGAAGCGGGTCGCTCAAACGATAATTGATCGCGGTCGATGGAGCAGTCGCAGGACTCGAACCAAGAGAAAATTGGGCTGGAGGTGTCGTGTTTGAACCATCCGTCTGAGCGGCCAGTGGAGCCGTGCAGCAGGCGACCACGACCACAATCATTCCGAATTTGAATTTGATAGTTCGCATCGCAGTCGTTTCCCATCTCAAGCCGGTGAATTGGTGGAGCAACCTATTGACTCCAGCATTATCACTACCATCGGATTGGGTAGACCTCGCAAATAAGATTTCTCGCACCATCGGGATTTCTTAGCCAATCGCGCCATCTTGCCATTTCCTGCCATTTCATTCCGTGGGGCCAGCTCTGGGCTGTCAAAAGATTGGTATCGCGGTGTTTTAATACACCCGCGCAACTTTTGATCCTGAAGGGATTTCAGAAGGTAGCAGGTGGTTGAGCAACGCGACACCATCGGAAAAGATCCTTCGGGATAGAAGATCAAACTGAGGAAGAATCTCCGGGCAGATCGGAATCGCAATCAACTCACGTCAACCCCGAATTTTTAACAGTCCAGACCAGCTCCAAACCGAGAGATCGGCGAGGCATTAGCTAGCGAGAAAGTTTCAGGATCAAGGATCGAGTTTGCGACGCTTTCGACGTTTTGGGGAAAGTTATTTGATCGGACGCCGAGAGAACGTCCCCTGCAGCGATACCGCTTTTGATTTTTCCACCAGCCGTCACCGTGTAGAGCTTATCGCCGTGGAGGTTTTCAAAAAGATAGGTGTCGCCACTCTTTTGAGCCGTGGCATCAGGAGGATCAAGCGTGATGGTCAACTCACTGACATTGCTCATATCGCTAGCAGCTAGAGTGACTGCGAGGGTATGTGTGAAAATCTTGGGTGGCGGCGGTTTGCTTTCTTCGGCGGACTTAGGAGGGCGAGGAATTGGTTTCTCGACCACTTCAAAGGCAACTCGATTCGCTTTCAGTTCTTCATCGCGGTTTCCGACGCGGTCCGAGACTGCAATGCCGACTGAATATTTTCCAAGTGATTCAGGTGCCTCGATTTCGAAAGCGGCAGAGTTGCCAGTGATGCGGAGTAGTTCTGCGGGAACGGGCTCGCCCGACAACTCGGCCAGACTTCCGTTGCGGGGACTGAGATAAATCGCCGTATCCCGATTCCAGTCGATACCGACACCGTCTTGATCGCTGGCTTCGATCACGATTCGAACGGGCGTTTTGGGAAAGACGGAAGTGGTGTTGCTGATCCGATACGATTCCACGTTCGGAGGGTTTCGATCAAACAGAACTTCGACTCGATTGTTTCCCGCCAGCGCAATCGATTCTGCCTGACGGTTTTCTCTCGCCCCAAGGTGTAGCGTCGGCGTCAACTGGAAATTGGTTCCCTTATCGGCAAATGTCAGTTGATGATCCAACACGCGAGACTCCAGTTCGATGATTCCGGCTTTATCATTCAAGCTCACCGTATAACGAATCTCTCGCGGATAGAACAATGGAAACGGATCACCCGTTTCAAACAGTCGAATTGTATCGGTGGCTGATGAAAACAAGAACGATCCATCCGATGGCACATTGGGCGACAACGTTAGTCGGATCGTTCGTACCGGAGAACGAGTACCGAATCTGACTCGCTCGCGATTTCCCGAAAGCGGAACCAAAGCCATCTCAGGATTCTCGGCGTCTTCGGGATTGCCCACTTTGAGCGCGACCTCCGCATCATAAGTTGCCACCGTTCGAAACTGCCTGCCATTAAATTGAAATGCGTACTTGCGGGGCCAGCCATCGACATCGACATAGAGAAAAGAATCAGGCTTTAGATTCAATGTCGATACATTGCGGGCCACCGAAATTTCCAAATGGTTCTTGCCGGCGCCAAGCAACGCCTGCCCGCTGTCGAGTTGATCGTTTGAAAAGCTCCACCGCAGTTCCACGGGTCTGGATTCAGGGAAAAACGCTTGTCGATCTACGATCAGTTTCAAATCTCCAGAATCCATTCTCGGCTCAATGGTCACAACGGGATTCTCCACAGGAAACACGGGCAGCCAGTATTTCCATTGTGTCTTTTCTGCCATGTCTTCGACAACACAAAGAAAACCGTGCGGCGCAGGAATCGGTTTGGGCGGGCCCTCGGGCAACGCGGGTTTTGACCAAGTGATCGCCACCGATGCCGGATCCTCGGCATTGAACGCTGGTAGCTTTTGCTGTGCTTGGGCGATTTGAACCAACGATTTTCGTTCGAGTTCGGCCAACGTTTTCTCACGTATCTCGTCATTGATCTTGCCCGGCATCGTTCGCGTGCTTGGCGCGGCACAAGCATAGAGGGCAATCGTTACATCGCGGGAACGATGCCACTGGTTCTGCAATTCGAACGTGCAAACTAAATTCTCACAGTTCGGGAAAGGGCGAAGCGGCTCACCGGTCGCGTCTTGGCGAAAGACATTTCGCTGACCACCAACTTCGGCGATCAAATCCACCGCATCATCGGAAGGCAAGCGAATCGGAATGTCGAATTCATCGTAGGGTTCCCGGTTTGGGTCGAGCCGATCCACGATCGTGACACGCAAGCGGCAGCCCGGATCATCGGGAGGAGAATCCACGAGTGCCACCAAATTCGGATTGCCACTAAACTCGGCTTCATCCTGATTGCCATCGGCGAACTGAAAAAAATCGCCGTTCTGCAAAAGCTGGCAGCGAACAATGACTGAAGTGTTATCCACTTCGAGGCCAAGATCAACCGTCGTCGGTTCACGTTCAATGTAATTCGCATCACCAAGCAACTGATCACGTCGAGTCACGACGACTCGCTTTTGCGGCGTGCGATCAAGAACGACAAAGCTGTCAAAACGAAACGTTGGAGCGGTCAATCGATAAGCAAAATTTTGTAAACGCACGCTCAGCGGTGTCTCCGACTTGGCAGCACCAAACCAATTGTCAATCACTTCGCGATACATCTCGACTCGTCGGAAGGAAGCGGTCTCGCGACGACTGAGAGGCAGGCGTGGAAAAGGATTCAGGGGATTTTCCGCTGTCAATCGCTGTTTCCATTCAATCCGACTGAGGACGCGATATTTGTTTTGGGTCTCGGCGTCTTTTTTGTTTGGCGGCTGGACCGTCAGGGTCGGTAATCGCAAAAATGATTCGATCACCATTTCACGCTGAAATCCGCGTGTCTGAAAATCAAGATTGTCGCCGATCAGGCTCAGTAAATCCTGCAAACGCTGCTCGCTGCGTTCCAGCTCTTTGGCCGAATCAACAATAATCCGGTAATCGTCCAACGAAGGTTTTGCTGGCTGCAACGGGGCGAAAGAAACTGCATTGGCGGGACTGTGTTGCCGTAGTCGTTCGGTCAATTCAATGACTGCGATTCGAAAACGTGAGACGGCATCGTCGTCTTCGGCTGGATACAACCACAGCAATGAGTCCGCAAAAGCGACATAGTGCGGCAGCCGCTGTTGAATCTGGTAGGCGCGCAAGTATGCCTGCGTAACCGCACGTTTTTC
>JBGSKR010000370.1:0-5186 GCA_041741135.1 Mariniblastus sp. | reverse complement strand
GCTTCTTGGACGTTTCGCTGGGCGTCGGTGTCGTCGATTCGCAAGATGAATTGACCACCGGTTTGACGCGCGAGTAGCCAGTTAAACAGCGCAGTGCGGACTCCACCGATGTGGAGATAGCCGGTGGGACTGGGAGCGAATCGAGTACGGATTTTCATGTCGAGAGATTGCGGCGAAGGTCGGTGAGCAGTTTGGCAAAGCGACTCATTTTAGAGAACACATGACCAATCGTCGAGGCGATTCCCGCAGGTGGTAGAATTGCCGGTGCGAAAATTCAATGTACCGAAAAAGTAGTGTTAGTGCCTTCAGTAGACGAACAACACGACCATCGACAGGAAAATTTGACGACAGGAAGATTCTGACTGCTTTCTGTTTTTCTGTCGTAAAATCGTCCTGTCTAGAACTTGTAAACTCGTGGTTGCCTAAGCGGCACGGCGAGTTGATTTTTTCTGTCGCTGCTCTTGTTTTCGTTGTTGGCGAAGTTGGGCTTTGCTGATGTTAAGAATGCCTTCGTGATCGTCTGCATCGTCGTCGCTGGCGACGTTCGCCTTGGTCGTTGATTTCATTTTCGATTTCAAAGGTGAAGTACCGAAGTCGTTGGATTTCGTCTTCGTACTTTTGGTCGCCGCAGATTGAGAATCGCTGGCTGTCATCGACTTGTTGTCTTTTTGAACCTCAAAATTTTGATTCTCTTTTTTCGCATTTGCTTTGGTATTTGCCTTGGCGGCAGCTTCGGCTGCCTTCGCCGCTTTGGCTTCTTGCGCGGCGAGTTGGGCGGCGGCTTTTGCGGCGGCTTTGGTTTCGAGGGCGGACTGTCGCTCTAACTCTTGTTTTCGTTTTGCGTCGGCGATCGCAGCTTTCTTCGCGGCAGCCTTTTCTCGTTTTTCTTGTTTACGCAAAATCGATTGTTGGTTTGGCTTAATTAGTCCATGAGCTTCAAGGAACACAAACCGGGCATCGATCACGGTTGCCATCAGGACACACACGATTGCAAACAAGGAGCAGTTGCCCAGTAAAATTTCTCCACCAAACTTTGCGACTGCGGGGCTGATGGCAGGCAGTTGGATTACGCTCACTGCGATCATTGCCAAGCAAGCAAGTGCGGTGAGTGCAAGTGACGCTCGCGATTTACGAACTTCGAAAGCCGTCCGCGCGAACAGCAGTGTTAAGAACGAGGCACTGATAGCGATTGGCAGCCACGACGACGGTTGAAATGAAATCCCCGTCAAGGACTGAGCCAATGGCCATAAAATTTTGGAAATGTGAGTGCCTGCTTCGAGGCTTCCGATCAAACAGGCGGTCGACATTAACATCCACATCCGATAGCTACCGTGATAATCATCTCGGCGGTGTTTTCGTAAGCGAAACAACTGCAGACAAGCAAGGCTTGCCAGCAACAAGAAAACGGAGTTGAACCAAGCCGCCAAAGTTCCTGTTCCCGATAAGGCGAGTGCAGCCACTCCGTCGTTACCGATCAGTGGCTTCCAACTCGAAGCGTAAATCGAAAGCACGTTCAACGCGCCGACGATCACCACCAGTACCATCACAAAAACGCTGACGGCGAAAACGCGTTTGGGAATGAAGTCCGTTGTTTTAAGTTGGCTGCTACGATTGGCTCCAAAGGCGTACAGCGAAGCGTCTCGTTTCGATTTCTTTTTTTCCGCCGTGGCCGAAATCTCCGTTGCTTCGTTGTTGGCGACAGTCGGTTCGGAAACGATACTGCGACGTCGGCGGGAATCGTTTCGTCGAACAATCATTTTAAGAAATACTTCCCCCCGCGAAATGTGCGGTAGAACTAAACGAAGAACGAATGCCTGAGCGAAACACTCATTACGGTAGAAACCGACCAAGTAAGAACGCAACTTTGGCCGTCCTAAAAGCAATCGGCAGTTTTTACATGATGGCTTGACCTGTGAATTCTGGAAAAGTTATGCCATCGTTGAGCAAGGATCGATGCCGCTAGCAAGTAAACGCCATCATAAAAATTGAATCCAGCTATCCTTAACTTTACGGACGGCAGAGCCGCATGAATTCTGTTGCAAGGCGCGGCCTGGCAACAAGAGAATTTCATCAATCTTAAGTGAGCTTTGCCAGTCAGGATTCGGAATGTTTGAGAGCGAGTCGCTGAGAGACTCGACTACTTATTAGTTAGCAAAGACTCTCCGAGACGATGGACGCAACGATCACCCTGCCGCAACCACGTCGTTCTTGAGGGTGCCTAAACCTTCGATTTCGACTTCCAGTTGATCGCCCGGTTTTAGAAAAACAGGTGGTGTTCTCCCCGCTCCCACTCCCGAAGGCGTGCCGGTGAAAATTAGATCACCCGTTTTTAGCGTCATGAATTTTGACAGATGAGAGATCAAATCATCGATTCGGAAGATCAGCTCCCGGGTGTTGGAGGATTGCATGACTTTGCCGTTCAATCGCAACTCGATATCCAACTGATGTGGGTCAGCGATTTCATCCGCAGTCACGAGCATCGGACCAAGTGGGGCAAACGTATCAAACGTTTTTCCCAACAACCACTGTCCACCGGGTTTGCCTTTCTGCCAATCGCGAGCGGAAATGTCATTTCCGCAGCAGTAACCAAAGACATGTTCCATGGCGTTTTCGCGAGTGATGTGCCGTCCGGGCTTTCCGATTACCACGACTAACTCGGCTTCAAAATCAACTTGCTGGCTGATTGCTGGCAGTTCGATCTTCTCGTCGGCTGCGATGATCGCCGATGGGAACTTACTGAACACGACGGGGATTTCGGGAGGTTGCCCCCCCATTTCTCTCGCATGATCGGCATAATTCGTGCCAATGCAAATGACCTTTTCCATGTCGGAAATTGGCGGTAACCAATTCGTTGTTGGCGAAGGCCATTGTCGCGGCTGGCTATCGAGAGAAAACGAATCCAGCCGCTTCTGGTCGGATATCAATTCTCGCATCGATGTGGGCCAACCCTCGGCGGGGTCGAAAATGGAGAACGAATCACCATCGGTGATTGCGAGAAAAGTTTCAGCGTTGTGGATCAGGGCAATCAGTTTCATCGATTCATCATCTGAAAGGAAAGCGGGCCAGCAATTGATTCCGTCGATTGCCTCTCCAGAAATCGGTTTGGGCAGAGATCGAGTTTGGGTAACGGATCGAAGGAAAGCCCCGGAATGACTGGCACAACCGTTAGGATGAGAGTGGATTCATTAGAAAAATCAAACCTACTTACCTCACCGGGCTCAAATAAAAACGTAAGATTCTGCAACCGCCACTTTAGAACAAGTGCGATTTTCGACGCCAGCATACACTTCAATTTGAAAATTGAGTAGTCTCATGAATATATCTAACACCGAATTCTCTGTCGCATCGATCAGCGAAGCCTACGCTTCGATTGCAGGCGCAACGCCGTCCAATCCAGCCCCCGTTGCAGTAGAAAATCAAATGAACCGCATCGAATCCAATTTTTTCCACAAAACGCTGCTGGAGAATATGCAGGATGGTGTCATTTTCGTCGACGCCCGCGCGGAAATAAAACTGTGGAGCCATGCTGTCGAATCAATGACCGGCATTGGCAGTAGCGCCGTTACAGGGCGAACATGGGTGCCCGCGATGTTGCAGTTGACCGACATCTTTGGTCAGCCGATTACGGCTGATAATTGCCCATTGCAAAGCTGCCTGACGTCAGGCAAGAAGTTGGCCGGTGAGTATAAGCTTTCTGGTCGAAGCGGACGGGAGATCAAAACCGAGTTGACTTTCGTGCCGGCTAAATCGGCTGACGGTTCTTTGCAAGGGGCAGTGATTCTCTTGCACGACGCATCGGTTCAATTGGATTTGCAACGTCAGCTCAAAGACCTTCACGCTTATTCGATGCTCGATCCACTCACGCAAGTTGCCAATCGAGCTGAGTTCGAGCGGGTACTCGATCAATTCGTGCATGCCAAGCACGGTTCCGATTTCAAGTGCAGTCTGATTGTTTGCGATATTGATTTTTTCAAATCGATTAACGACAAGTACAATCACCATATTGGTGATCAAGCTCTCATATCGTTTGCTCAGTTGCTGAAAAAATTTGTCCGATCAAAAGACCTTGTAGCGCGTTACGGTGGCGAAGAGTTTGTCATTCTGTGTGGCGATTGCGATCTTGTCTCTGCCGTCGAGCGCGCCGAAGAAATTCGTGTGACACTCACGAAGACGCCTCAGCAAATGCTCAACGGGAAATGCATCACGGCCAGTTTCGGTGTTGCTGAACTGCTGAAATCCGACTCTGCAACCGATTTTTTCGTTCGAGCAGATACCGCGTTACTGAAAGCCAAGGAACTGGGGCGCAACCAAGTTGTCGAAGCTAACATTGGCCAAAATGGTGCGCGGGCCGAATTGAAAGCCGAAGGTAATTCACTATCCGGCGTCAAATGGCGAAACTTCAAAGGCCAAAGTTTGATTTGCGAAGAGTATTCGTCTCCCATGCCAATTTCGATCTTAATCGAAAAGTTGCGTGGCTATATTGTTGAATCAGAAGCCGAAGTCCGTCGTGTCGAGCCCGATTTCGCGACATTGCTTGTGCAAGTCACCGATGGTAAAGACTACTCTCGCAAAGGCAACTTTGTGATCGATGTCGAGTTTCAGGAAGTCGAGTCCTCGGAAGAGCAGACGAATCTGATCGGAAAACGAAAAAACACCTACATTCGTATTTCCGTTCGCGAGGGGAAACGCAATTGGTTCGCACTCAATGCCAGTGATCTTGCCGAAATCGCGTTGTGCGATATGCGTCGATATCTTGCGATCCTCGACGACAACGCGAAACTAAAAATCAATGCACAGGCTACAAAATCAACGCGATAAGTGTACTTCGGTGATCTTCTGTGGCGTCCGAGCCTCGGAAGTGTTGAAATCATACTAGCGCGAAAACGACCATCAGCTTTGGCAAAATCGGGGTTTTACAAAAGCTCGCAAATGCTGATGCCATCAGCGGCGCTTGATCTTGCCTTCTTGTCACTGATTGCCAGAAAATTTACCTTGCGGTATCTTAATTGCTCATCAAAAAGCTTAACGCTGAACAATTCATTTCACCAACGAGGAAGTCTCATGGCTTATACATTACCCGAACTGCCTTATCCTACCGACGCGCTCGAGCCTCATATTGATGCGAAAACGATGGAAATTCATCATGGCAAGCATCATGCGACCTACATCGCCAAGGTTAACGCTGC
>JBGSKR010000369.1:0-5546 GCA_041741135.1 Mariniblastus sp. | reverse complement strand
CTGCCCCCCGCCCCCATCCCCGTCAACAATAACGGAGTGTTTCATTTTGTCATTTCAAGCACACAAATACCGAGTCATCCGTGCGCGATTTGTGTTAATCGCGGTCCTCGGACTATTTGCCAGCAACCTACACTCTCGACTTGCCGCCCAAACCGTCGACTTCGACCGGCAAGTCAAACCCATCCTTTCCGACCGCTGCTTTCATTGCCACGGCCCCGACGCTGAAACGCGCGCTGCAGATCTACGCTTCGATATCATCGACGACGCCGAACATGTACTTTCTCCTGGCAAACCCAACGAAAGCGAACTAATCCGGCGGCTCGAATCCGATGACCCTGAAGATCAAATGCCGCCGCCAAGCAGCAAGCTTTCGTTAACAAAATCCGAGATTGCAATCCTTCGCCAATGGATCGCCGAAGGTGCGACTTGGGAACAACATTGGTCGTTCGTCCCACCATCGCCGCCAGCCATTCCCCAGCCCGCAAACTCCGCCGCCGCGATCAACACGATCGATCACTTCGTCTTGGCAAAACTTGAATCCGAGAAACTGACTCTCTCGCCGCTCGCCAACAAAGAAAAAATTCTTCGCCGCGTCACGTTCGATCTAACCGGCTTGCCTCCAACACTCGACGAACTCGATGCCTTCATCGCTGACGAATCAACCGATGCCTACGAGAAAGTCGTCGATCGCCTGCTCGCTTCACCGCGCTACGGCGAACGCATGACTTCCGATTGGCTCGACATGGCCCGCTACAGTGATTCCTACGGCTACCAAGTCGATCGAGACCGCTTTGTTTGGCCATGGCGGGATTGGGCAATTCGAGCTTTCAACGCAAATATGCCTTTCAGTCAATTCGCCACCGAACAGATCGCCGGTGACCTGTTGCCGAACCCCACCGATGACCAAATTCTGGCCACGACTTTTAATCGACTGCACCCCCAAGAAGCAGAAGGCGGCAGCATCGAAGAAGAGTTCCGCGTCGGCTACGTGGCTGACCGCACACAGACTTTCGGGATGGCTTTCCTCGGCCTGACCGTCGAATGTGCTCGCTGCCATGACCATAAATTCGATCCGCTCTCACAAGCCGAATACTACCAACTGTTTTCTTTCTTCAATAACATCGACGAGTCCGGCCTCTACTCATACTTCGACAGCGGCGCGATTCCGACGCCCAATCTGCTGCTGATGAATCCAGCGCAGAAAGAAAACCTTACGGCTCTCAAATCTGCCGTCTCGGATGCTTTTGCTGAAGTCACAAAAGCGGAAACAGCCAGCGTTTTTTCTGCTTGGCTCGATAATCTCGACGCGCGAACCAAACTCGCCACTCAACCGCTGTTCAGCGAAGCCACCGGTCTCGTCAAAAGTTTCGACTTTAAGTCCGCCAACCTCGGGGCCAATAAAGCCATCACAACGCCCGACGGAACAGCCGGAGTCGAGCTCACAGGCGATGATGCCGTCGCCATCGGCGCAGGAAAATTTACAAGCGACCAACCGTTTTCCATCTCCGCCCGCATCCTCATTCCAAAATCCGAGGACGGAAAGCCAATCGAACGAAACGTCGTGTTTCATTGCTCAAGAGCTTGGACGGACTCGGCCAGTCGTGGCTATCAATTGCTCATCGAAGACGGAAAACTATCGGCTTCGTTGATTCATTTCTGGCCCGGCGATGCGATCAATGTTCGCACCAAGGAACTGGCTCCGACTGAAAAGTGGATTCACGTGACGATGACTTACGACGGCAGTAATTCTGCTGCGGGACTGAAGCTGCTCATTAACGGACAGCCACAGCCTGTCGAGATCGTTTACGATAATTTGCGAAAATCAATTATCGGGGCTGGCGTCAACCAATTAGTCATCGGTGAACGTTTTCGTGATCGCGGATTCAAAAACGGCGGAGTTGCAGAACTCAATATCTTCAATCGCGAACTCACCGAAATCGAAGCGACTCAGCTCCACGACGGAGAATCGCTTTCCAAAGCCTTGCAAACGCCTGCGGCTGAAATCTCAGCAACGCAACGCGAGCAACTACATCGCTATTTTGTGACGACTCAAGCTCCAGAAATCGCCCTGAAGCGTAAACAACTGGGCGATGCACGCGCGGCCCTGAATGGGTTTGTCGATCAACAGTCCGCCATCATGGTGATGCAAGAACAACGCACACCGCGACAGACTTTTTTGCTTGACCGAGGCGATTACCATTCGCCCTCGAAACCCGTCTCCGCTCAAACGCCCGCCTTTCTGCCATCACTGGTTTTGTCAGCCAATGTTCCGTCGCCGGAAAAGATTGACGCCAATCGGCCGGCAAACCGACTCGATCTTGCGAACTGGCTGGTTGATGGAAAGAATCCGCTCACCGCCCGCGTTGCCGTCAATCACTATTGGCAAATGATGTTTGGTGCCGGTTTGGTACGCACACCAGAAGACTTTGGCAGCCAAGGCTCGCCGCCGACCCATCCAGAACTTCTCGATTGGCTCGCACTCGATTTTCAAACTGACTGGGACATCAAACGCTGCCTTAAACAAATGGTGATGTCCGCCACCTATCGTCAATCCACTGCTGCGTCGGTCGATTTGCGAACTCTCGATCCCGAAAATGAACTGTGGGCCCGCGCATCCAGTTTTCGTTTGCCTGCCGAAATGCTGCGTGACAATTTGCTGTACCAAAGCGGTTTGCTAGTCGAAAAAATCGGTGGCCCACCCGTGAGACCTTACGAAGTCGCGGTCGCATTTTCGCCCACCAAACCCGATAACGGCGAGGGACTTTATCGACGCAGTTTGTATACTTATTGGAAGCGAACCGGCCCCGCGCCTCTGCTGCTGACTTTCGACGCCGCCACGCGCGATGTATGCCAAGTCAAACGAGAACGGACCTCGTCGCCGCTGCAAGCGCTCGTGCAACTGAACAGCCCGCAATTCGTGGAAGCTGCCAGAATGCTCAGCGAAAAAATCATGGTGCAAGTTGCCACTGAAACGAAATTAGAACAAGAGAAATTGGGTGAGGCGAAAGCTGATGGATCGAAAGCATCAGAAGCCAACGACGCTGCGACAGAGGAGATCGACACCATCGCCCACACACTTTTCCGCACCCTCACCAGTCGCCACCCAAGCGAACGCGAACTGAAAATTTTGACCGATCTGTATCAGCAACAACGAACCATTTACGGGCAAAATGAAGCCGCCGTTAACGAGTTGCTTTCCGTCGGAGCCACCAAATCAAAAACCGCTCAACGCGTGGAGTTGGCAGCTTGGACCACCGTCACCAGCACCTTAATGAGTTTCGACGAATGCGTCGTGCGACGATAAAGCTTAAAGTGAATTCTGTGCTCTCCATTTTTCTGCCACGAATTTCACGAATCGACAGGAATGAATTGAAGCACTTAAATTCGTGAAAATTCGTGCGATTCGTGGGCAAAATCCTCCATCAATTTCACCAGATTTCGTTGACCAATACGTTTTTTTGCACTTCAAAAACTTCCCCCCCCAAATCTGAATCATGCTCAACCCTTGCACCGGCTACTCGCCAACCAACCCACTCAACCGCCGCCATTTTCTCTCCCAATTTGGGATGGGCGTCGGCTCGATGGCACTCGCTAATTTGTTGTCGCGAGATTCTTCGGCTTTCGCCGCCGCAATCCCCAACGCCGACTCAGACGAGAACCTAACCGGCGGCATCTTGAAGAAGCTTCATCACCCACCCACGGCCAAACGCGTCATTTTTTTGTTTCAATCCGGCGGGCCTTCTCAGCATGACTTGTTCGACTACAAACCGTTGCTCAAAGAGAAACACGGCCAACAACTGCCAGATGAAATTCGCGGCGGACAACGACTGACCGGCATGAGCGGCAACCAATCAAGTCTTCCGCTGGTCGGATCGCCGTTCAAATTTTCCCAAGCCGGTGAATCGGGTACGTGGTTTAGCGAACTTTTGCCGCACACGGCAAAGATCGCCGACGATATTTGTGTCATCAAATCCATGCACACCGACGCGATCAACCATGGCCCCGGCGTCATTTTTGTGCAGACCGGATCGCAATTGCCAGGTCGGCCTTGCATTGGAGCTTGGCTGAATTACGGACTCGGCAGCCAAAACGAAAATCTGCCGTCCTTTGTCGTGATGCTGACTGCCAACAAGGGCGGCCAACCTCTCCAAGCCCGATTGTGGGGCAGCGGCTTTCTTCCCTCACGCCATCAAGGCGTGCGTTTTCTCGGCGGCAAAGACCCAGTGCTGTATCTCAACAATCCAGCCGGTATCGACCAAGCGACTCGCCGTAACATGCTCGATGCACTGGGGAAATTGCACGAAATCCAAATGCAAAACGGCGCTGATCCGCTGGTGGAATCGCGAATCGCGGAATATGAACTTGGCTATCGGATGCAAGACTCAATCCCCGACGCCACCAATTTCGCTGACGAACCCCAATCCGTTTTCACCGCTTACGGACCCGATGCCAAAAAGCCTGGAACGTTTGCCGCGAACTGCATTCTCGCGCGGCGACTGGCCGAACGTGGTGTGCAGTTTATCCAGCTCTATCATCAAGACTGGGATCATCACGGCGGCCTCCCGGGTGGCATTCGATCAGAATGTTTGCAGACCGATCAGCCGGCTGCGGCTCTGGTGACTGATCTGAAACAACGCGGCATGTTGGACGACACGCTCGTCATTTGGGGCGGCGAATTCGGTCGCACGAACTACTGCCAAGGTAAACTGACAGGTGGAAATTTCGGTCGCGATCATCACCCGCGATGCTTCTCGATGTGGATGGCAGGCGGTGGCGTGAAGCCCGGCATCAGCTACGGAGAGACTTGCCCTTACGGATACAACATCACCGAGAATCCGGTTCACGTTCACGACTTCCAAGCGACGTTGATGCACTTGCTGGGCATCGACCACGAACGATTGACTTATAAGCATCAAGGCCGCCGCTACCGACTCACCGACGTGCACGGAACGGTCGTGAAGGCGATATTGAGCTGAAAACTTCGCTTGTCCGCCACAGCGCAGATACTCGATGGTGCGCGGCAAGAAATCACAGCGCGGAAATCCGATACCGCGAGTTGAATCGTAGCGCATCAGAAAACGGGAACACGAGAATAGTAAAGCTGTTCAGTCATGCGCGAGACTCAAGCGGGATAACGTATTTGAATCTATCAGGCGGCAGGAAGCCGACGGATAGATTCAAATACGTTCTATGGATGCACTTAATTACCCATTTTGACAGGCTAAATCCGTTGCCAAAGGAAAAGGCGATGGAAGAACGACGAATCAATGATCCCCCGAAGCCAAAACTGATCGATCAGGTGTGCAACAAAATGCGGCTGCTAAATTTGGCCAAAAGCACCGAGAAGGCAGACGTCAGTTGGATTCTAGGCTTTCTCCTTTACTACCAAGAAATTGAGGGCAACTGGGTTTACCCCAACGATCTTTCGGATGCTGATATTGAAGCTTGGTTGACTCATCTGGCCGTCAAACGGAGAGTCGCCTCCAGCACCATTAACCAGAACGCAGCGACGACAGTCGCCGATGAAAACGAAAAACCGCTATTCC
>JBGSKR010000368.1:0-7401 GCA_041741135.1 Mariniblastus sp. | reverse complement strand
GGGCCATTCTTTCCAGCACCGATTGCCGAGAAAGTGCCGCTGCCGATGGAGTCCGCCACAGTGCTTAGTCACCCCAGTAATCAATTCTATGTCTTGACTCAAGGCGTCGTGAGTCGTCACGTTGCACTTACGACCCGCCGGAGCAACGAACGCTGGATGGAAATTACGGCTGAGTACGGTGCCGGAAGTAGCGGTTCCGGAGTGTTCAATTCTCGCGGCGAGATCATTGGTCTGGTTTCGAGGATTAGTCCGTTGTACCGTCACGGACGGCCTCATGCAGTAGTGGACGGTGTTCTGGATGAGGCTCATGGCGTGCAAGCGGAACACAAACCGGACGAAAGTCCCGACGGCGGATCGGCTTCGGAGGCTGGTAAATCGTTTGTCGAGATGACACTGCGCCGCTGTGTCACGCTTGATGCAATTAAGAGCTGTTTCGCAAAGTAAGTTGTCAAGCACTTCGCCGAATCTTTCGATGCGAGACGATTGGTGGTGCTGCATCAGCGACCTCAATCGCGCATAATGTTGCTGAAGCAGCGAAGAAACATTTACGTATAGCAACGTTTTGGGCGGAAAATACGCTCGAGAGAGCGTAGCTACAACCGTGCAGGACTAATTGATTGATTCTCGTTATTGACAACTACGACAGCTTTGTTCACAACCTTGCTCGCTATTTTCGTCAGCTCGGTTGGCCGACGGAGGTTCGTCGTAATGATGCGATCACGATGAAAGAAATCGCCAGTTTTCGACCTGCGGCGATCGTGATTTCACCTGGGCCTGGCAAACCAGTTGACGCGGGCTGTTCGATTTCCGTAATTCAAGAACTGGGCGGCGCAATTCCGATTTTGGGTATTTGCCTTGGTCATCAGGCGATTGTGGAATCGTTCGGCGGCAAGGTCATTCAGTCCGGTCAGCCGATGCATGGTCGAGCTAGTGAAATCACGCACGAAGGAACGCCACTGTTTGCTGGCATTCCGTCGCCGTTTCAAGCCGGTCGGTATCATTCGCTGATCGCCGAGAAACATTCGTTGCCACGCTGCTTGACTGCCACCGCCCGCAGTGAAGACTATACGATCATGGCAGTCGAACACGTCAGTTTACCGATTGTTGGATTACAATTTCATCCCGAATCGATTCTGACGGATTGCGGTTCTCGGCTCATTCAAAATTTTATGACGCAGTATTGTTCAGAAGCAACTGCCTGAACCCAATCAATAACGACATGATCGCACACGCATGATTTTAGAAGCCATCGTTACCACGTTGAACGAAGATCGGTCGGTCAACATCTCTCCGATGGGGCCGACCATTGCGGATGACCTCAGTCAATTCGAGTTGCGACCATTTCCGACTTCGAGAACGTACGCCAATTTGAAGCGATCGATGGCGGGAGTTTTGCACATCACCGACGATGTTGAATTGTTTGCTCAAGCGGCGATCGGAGAGTTGAAGACGCTGCCCGAATTGATCCCCGCGATCGTAATCGACGGTTTGGCGATTGCGGATGCTTGCCGCTGCATTGAATTTGAAGTGACCAGTATTGATGAAACCGGACCGCGAATGAGTCTCAATTGCAAATCGGTTTACATGCACCGCCAACGTGAATTCTTCGGATTCAACCGAGCTAAACATGCGGTTCTCGAGGCTGCGATTTTGGCAACGCGGATTGGTTTGTTGCCAGATGAAGAAATTGCCGAACAGTTTTCGAGACTCGCGACAATTGTGGACAAAACCGGAGGAGCAGCGGAACATCGCGGTTTCGATTTGCTGGCAGCGTTTGTGAAAAGGTCGTCATGAGTGTCACCGTTTCCGCGCCCAGTCGACTGCACTTCGGATTATTTTCCGTAGGCCAGCGGGTAGAGCGTCAGTTCGGTGGGATGGGGATGATGGTGAAAGCACCGCGTACGATTGTGAGTGCATCGTTCACAGATCGGTTTTCAGTTTGCGGCCCTGCTGTTGAAGAGAGCAGTCGCGCGATCAAGTCCTGGTTTGATCATCTTGATTGCGAAACGCTTGCAAAATTGATGTCCCATTTTTCAGAACTTGATCGGGAGTATCCCACGTTTGATCAATTGCCAATTCGAGTTGAAGTTTGCGAGATGCCGCCTCGTCATAGTGGACTTGGTTCCGGTACTCAGCTTGCGTTGTGTTCCGCAGCATCGGTGATTCATTTGCTTCAATTGCCGATGCCAAGTCCGGAAGAGTTGGCAATCGCGGCCCGCCGCGGGCTGCGTTCGGCGATTGGGAGCTATGGTTTTTTTCAGGGAGGGCTATTGGTGGATCGCGGCAAGACTAAAGACGAATTGCTGGCTCCTCTTGATTTTCGAACCGAATTTCCAGAGGATTGGCCAGTCTTGATTTTCCTAAAGAAGGATGCCGCTGGATTGTCTGGCGATTCGGAACTTGATGCGTTTCGAGAGATTCCGGATTCGACGATCGCTCAGCAGGAAGAAATGGTTGCGATGGTGCGAGACACGGTTTTGCCAGCGTTAATGAATCGAGATTTCGAAGTTTTCGGAGATGCGATTTACGAGTTCGGGCGATTGAGTGGCATGCATTTCAAAACAGTTCAGGGTGGCCCTTACGCCGGACGAGCCGTGACTGATTTGGTACAATCGATTCGAGATTTCGGCATTGCTGCGGTGGGTCAGACTTCGTGGGGGCCGGGAGTATTTGCGATTACTCGCGATGAGAATTCTGCCCAAGGGCTGAAGCTGGAGATCGAGGGTCGTTTCGCTGGTCAGTTCGAAATTCTTGTGACTTCGGCCGATAATCAGGGCGTTGTTTTCAGTTCTTCAATTCGAAATAAATAGTAAACGTATGCCAACATTGGGTGTAAATATTGATCACGTTGCAACGGTACGACAAGCTCGCCGCACCACGGAGCCGGACCCTGTATGGGCAGCAGCGATGGCTGAATTAGGTGGCGCGGATCAGATCACGATTCATTTGCGAGAAGACCGTCGGCACATTCAAGACCGCGATGTTTATCTCTTAAAAGAGTCCGTGAAAGTTCGACTGAATCTGGAATGCGCCTGCGAACCGTCGATGCTGAAGATTGCTTGCGAAGTTAAACCACATCAAGTCTGCCTCGTTCCGGAAAAGCGAGCAGAGATTACTACTGAGGGTGGGCTGGATATTGTGACGCATCGTGAGCGAGTTGCAACTGCGATTCAGCAATTAAACGATCACGGTATTTTCGTAAGCCTGTTTATTGATCCGCTGGTGGCGCATGTCGAGTTGGCAAAATCGTTGTGCGCGGGAGCGGTCGAGTTGCACACGGGAACTTATGCGCTTGCAGATTTTGGCGCGGGTCGCGACGAGCAGCTAGCGATATTAGAAAGTGCCAGTCGTGCCGCGCTCGATTGTGGTTTGCATTTGCACGCGGGTCATGGTTTAAATTATGCGAACACACTGCCCGTCGCTCGCATTCCTGGCATGGAAGAATTGAACATAGGGCACGCAATCATCGCTCGTTCGATTTTTGTGGGATTGACGACTGCTGTGCGGGAAATGAAAGCGATTTGTCAGGCCCCGATTCATGTTTGATCGATTTTCCATGGTTAAATCGATTGCTTGGCTGTTGGGAGTTTTGTTGGTTCTGTTGTTGGTTGTGTTGCCGTTGTTGACAGCACTTTTGATTGACAGCGGACGTTTTCCGGCGAGCGGCGTTCGTTTTCTGATTGCGATCGAAGGTGTACAGAAGTGGGGCATGATTCTGTTTTTAATTGCCTGGGTGTTTTTTCTCGGCGGTTGTATCGCCAGCTTTTTGAATGTTGTGGCGTGGCGAGTGCCGCGAGGACGTGGGATTCTTGGGTCGAGTAAGTGTCCGTATTGCAATGTCTCGCTGAGCTGGCGAGATAATTTGCCGTTCGTGGGCTGGATTCGAAATGCCGGTCGGTGCCGCACCTGTCGCTTGCCCATTTCGGCGCGATATGTGATCGCGGAATTTATTCTTGGATTTGTTTTTTTGGTAATTATTGGTTTTGAGTTTGTGGGCGGCGGATGGAACTTGCCGATCTCGAATCATGAATCGTTTGCGGGGATCGAAGAGGTTTTGTTCGATCCAAATTGGCATTTGTTGCAACTTACGATTTTTCATTTAATCTTGTTGTCGACGCTGTTTACTTTTGCATTGATCGAAACAGATCGCTTACCGATTCCGAAATCAATCGTTTTATTTTCGTTGATGCTGGGGATCGGACTACCGATGATTTGGCCGGAGCTGTTGTTGGAGAGTTGGAACCCGTTTTCCGCGAGTGAGATGCTTGAGCGAACTGGGCTAGATTTTGGGCTGACGATATTGGTCGGTGGCTTGGCTGGTGTTGCAACAGGATGGTTGGTGTCGAGTTTGTGGCGAGATGGTCTTGCGCTGCCGGCCGGATTTGGATTGGTGGGCGTTTTTTTAGGATGGCAATCCGTGCTGTGGACGTTGTTGTTTTTTGGGGTGGCTGCTGGAACCGCGTTCTGTTTTCGACCGACTCGAGTCAGCAGCGAAGTGAAGAGCAAGGGCAATTCAGCAGTTTTAAATGGCAGTGCCTTGCTTTTAATCGCGACGCTATTGCACGTATTAACATGGCGGTGGACGGCTCTCGCGGTGGCCCCGTTTTAATGCGTCGGCCAATGAATCAAGGGTTGTAAGCGCCTGAGACTTCCAAAAATGGTAACCGTTCACGAAACACATTCGTTTAACGGTGAACGGTTACCAAAAATGTATGGTGTGAACTTGGGAATCCGTTTGCGGTTTCCCATTGAAACTTAACTTGTGACTTCGGAACCGCTGGACTAGAGTAAGTTTAGCTTTGAAGCCGCTTCACTCACATTCGAAAACCCTTTACTTCAATCTCACGAAACTATGTCAGTTGATCATCAAGCAATTCAAGATGCTGTGCGAACTATTCTTACGGCGGTTGGAGAAGACCCCGATCGTGTTGGGTTAAAGGAAACGCCGCGTCGTGTGGCTGCCATGTATGCAGAAATGTTTTCGGGATTGCATCTCGATCCTGCACGTCATCTGAATGTGGTTTTTCCGGAAGTGTACGACGAGATGGTGTTGATCCGCGATATCTCTTTCACCAGCATGTGCGAGCATCACCTATTGCCATTCACCGGAGTCGCGCACGTGGCTTATATACCTAATGGCAAAGTCACTGGTTTGAGCAAGATTGCTCGAGTGGTGGAAGAAATTTCTCGCCGTCCTCAAGTTCAAGAAAGAATGACGCAATCGATTGCGGAAATGGTTGACGATCATCTTTCGACATCTGGCGTTGCGGTGGTCGTGAGTGCCGAGCATTCTTGCATGACCATTCGCGGCATCCGAAAACCTGGCAGTACGACGGTTACCAGTGCCTTGCGAGGTGAGTTTAAGGACAATCAATCAACACGCGCGGAGTTTATGTCGCTGATTAGTAATCGGTAGGAAACGTGGCATAGGCTTCCAGCCTGTGAGCAATGTAAACACAGACGGGAAGCCTATGCCACAATCTAAAATCCAATCACCAAAGCCATTCCGTAATCAAGATCGCTTTCTTTGTTGCCGGGAGGTGGCGTGCTATCGTAGCGATTTAGGGCGAAAATTCGAAGATTAAGATTTCGTTCCCCATCGATCAAGAAGTTGATTCCGGTATTGGTATTCACGCGAAAATCCGCAAAGTCGCTAACGTTGGGATAGTAATCGACGATTGCAAAGACCTTGGTGGTGGCAGTCAACTTTCGTTCCCAGTCCGTACCAAATTGCAATTCAGGATTCCACTCATCGGTTGCCCCTCCAACTTCTTTCGAGGCACCAGAACCGAAGCGAAGTTTCCATTTTCGAAACTCTTCATCGAACACGACGTATGCAAGACCGCCGTGGAGCGCGACGCGATAGTCGTAGTCTTTGAAGCGGTCGATTTCCCAAGCTCCCTGAAAATACATGCTCCAACCATCGTGAACCAATTTTCGCTCTTGGCGAAACTGAGCGAAAGCCCGATCGGTGACGGTTGCGATGGGATTGGAACCGTAGAAGTAATTGGATTGAATGTTGGTGCTCGCGACATCGGATTCGCGGTCAAGATTCAAAGTCATGTTGATGTCCATACTTTCGCTGTTTCCGGTTTTGCCGTTCAAACCGGAGCCGAATGAACCGCTCCATTTGGGTGCTTGAACTTCCTCGACGATGCTGCCTTCCGCCAATTCGTAAGCGACTTGTCCAATGCTGAGACTTGGCCAACTGACCAGCCAGATTGTGAGAAATAAGAATTTAGCAAAACGTCCAGGCATTCGGCGCACCACAATGAACAGTTTTCGAGGGAAGAGGCGAAGATTAGAAGAAATTGGTTGACCTGCCAAGTCGAATTTTGGTGGGATGATTTGAAAACGTTCGAGTGACGGAGGTGCGGAGAATCGCGGAAAAAAAGTTGTTGATAGTGCTAAAAAAACAGTCATCGCTCAGCTCGCGAGGACTTCACACATACTACGACGTGTTAGCGATTTCGAAGTCGTAAACATTTACTTTTATGCGACGCTCCATTTTTTTTGGCAAAGTAAACGACTCATCCGCAAATCGCGGTTAACGGTGAACGTCGACCGTCCCGCTGAATTTTTGGAGCATGGTATTAAAACCGAATCTTTTCCGATAAAATCGCTTGTTACCGAGACCAGATTTTGAATCGCGGACTTATCTTCAACGGTCAAGACACCATCACACTTCAAAGGAAACGCTTGTGAGCAGCACCAATACACTTTCTCCGCCTATACGGCCTGACCATTCGTTCAAACGCGTTGCGATTCTCTTCGCCGGTGGCCCAGCTCCGGCGGCTAACGCGGTTATTTCTGCTGCGGCTGCTTCCTTTTTGCGAGCTGGCGTCGAAGTCATTGGAATCAAGCACGGTTACTCCTCGTTGGCAGATTTTGATCCATCCAATCCACTTCAAGAAGGCCGCGATTACATCAAATTGACTCATAAGGTCCTTGGTCGAACTCGCAACTCCCAAGGCATCATTGTCGGAACGGCTCGCACGAACCCTGGCAAACTGATCAAGGCTCCCGCTGACATCGAAGACGCCGAAAAATCGGCTCCGATGAAGCGCGTTGATATGGCTCTGCGCTCGATCCAGATCGATGCGCTGATTTCAATCGGCGGCGATGACACTTTGAAGACTGCCAACAAATTTAAGCTGTTCCAGCAACGCCCGTCGAGCACCGAGCCCGTGATTCCGGTTGTGCATTTGCCAAAAACCATTGACAACGATTATCACGGTATCGATTTCACTTTCGGTTTTTTCACTGCCGTCGATTTTCTCGCCACCGAGATTCGCAATCTGATTTACGATGCAGAAGCGACTCGCTCCTACTTTCTCACCGAAACGATGGGCCGCAGTGCAGGCTGGTGGTCGGATGGTGCGGCGATCGCGGGAGAGGCGA
>JBGSKR010000367.1:0-3743 GCA_041741135.1 Mariniblastus sp. | reverse complement strand
TCATTCGGGTCGCGGCCAAAATGGTTTGTTCGAAGACGGGCATGTGCAGTTCATCGCTGGCGATTCAATCGGCGAAGATGCGATCTTTGTCAACGACTACAACCTCGTCGCGCCAGGCTGCCGCGCGGGAGACAACGTCATCGCCCCCAGCCATCTTTCACCCAAGATCTCGCGGTGAGTTGTGTTTGATCCGTAGCTTGGACATTCCTGTCCGAGCATCTTCCAGTTCGACGGACAGGAATGTCCATCGTACATCCGAGCATCGCTTCCCCTTTGTAGCTTGGACATTCCTGTCCGAGCACTTACCATAGGAGATTATTTCCTACGACAAAACCGATAACAAAACCATGCTATCCAAACCCGAACTGATGTCCCCTGCCGGGTACTGGCCGCAACTGCAAACCGCCATCGAATGCGGAGCTGACGCCGTTTACTTCGGCCTCAATCATTTCTCTGCCCGAGCCAAAGTCGGTTTCACGCTGGCGGAACTTCCTGAAGTGATGGAAACACTTCATGGCCGCGGCGTCAAAGGTTTCGTGACCTTTAATACTCTCGTCTTCGATCACGAACTTGAACTGGCTGAATCGGCCATCATCGCCATGGCGAGTGCCGGAGTCGATGCCGTGATTGTTCAAGACATCGGAATCGCGAAACTGATTCATCAAATCGCTCCGACTTTGGCGATTCACGGTAGCACCCAAATGTCGATCACTTCTGCAGAAGGTGCAGAACTGGCGAAATCGTTCGGCTGCTCGCGAGTCGTCTTGGGCCGTGAACTCAGTCTAACCGACATCCGAAAAATCCGCGAATCGACCGATGTTGAACTGGAAGTCTTCGTCCACGGTGCGTTGTGCGTTTCTTATTCGGGTCAATGTTTCAGCAGTGAAGCTTGGGGCGGACGCAGCGCCAACCGTGGCAAGTGCGCTCAAGCTTGTCGGCTGTCTTATGACTTGATCGTCGATGGTCAGCCGCGCGACCTCGGCGAGTTTCGCTACCTGTTGTCGCCCGGCGATTTATACGCACTCGAGCAGGTTCCGGAGTTGGTCGACATCGGCGTGTCGTGTTTGAAAATCGAAGGCCGCTACAAAGACGCCGATTACGTCGCCGTCACCACTCGCGCCTACCGTGAAGCAATCGATATGGCTTGTGCCGGTGCTCCCAACGAAATTTCGCTGGAAGAAAAACTGGAACTCGAACAAATTTACTCGCGGGGACTTGGCGCTCATTTTATTTCCGGCGTCAATCACCAAACCGTGGTAGAAGGACGAGCCCCGCGTCATCGCGGCGTGCTGGTCGGCGAAGTTTTAACGGTCAACAAAAACAAGGTTGTCGTGAAGCCGAAGCAGACAATCAAACGTGGCGATGGAGTCGTGTTTGACGCTGCGAATTGGCGCAGTCCCGACGAACCTGAAGAAGGCGGCAACGTCTACGAAGTCAACGTCGCGACTGCCGATCTGGTCACACTTGAATTTGGTCACGGCGAAATCGATTTTGATCGCATCCGCCCCGGCGACCTTGTCTGGCGCACCCGCGATCCGCAACTGAACAAACGACTCAAAACAATTACGCAAACCTCCGTGCCACTTGCCACCCAGCCGCTAAAATTTGACGTGACGGCGACGATCGGAAAACCACTTGAAATCGTGGCCAGAGTTCAAAAAGAGAAAAGCAAGTCTTCCGCGCTTACCACCGCCGAGCAACAAGCGGTTGATCAAGCCATCTATCACGGCGAACAACTGCTCACCGCTGCTGACAACCGGCCACTGGATCTCGAAACGCTGACCGACAAACTCGGACGGCTTGGTGGAACTCCTTATCATCTATCCGATATTCGCTTGCACTCGAAGGACGCTGTTTTTGTGCGGACCAGCGAACTCAACGAAGCTCGTCGTCAACTGGTCGATCAATTGTTTGACGCTGCCAGTCGCGTGATTCCGATTGCCGCAAAACCGGCGCTACAACAATCGCTCGCAGAACTTCGGCAATCGAGCGCAGCAGACGAGGCAAAAATTGCCTCAGAAGCTACAAACGTTTCTGAACTTTCTGCATCTCAGTCGAACACTCCACCATCCAATCGCACCGCTTCGCTGAACTTGCTCGTCCGAACTCCCGAACAACTCGACGGAGCCATCCGCATCGGCAACCAGCACCCTACTTCGATCGCCAGCATCACGCTTGACTATCTCGAACTGTATGGCCTACGTCCTTCGGTTGAAAAAATTCGGGCAGCGGGAATTCGTCCGCGCGTGGCC
The DNA here is from genome assembly GCA_041741135.1 of Mariniblastus sp. Taxonomy (GTDB): domain Bacteria; phylum Planctomycetota; class Planctomycetia; order Pirellulales; family Pirellulaceae; genus Mariniblastus. Next base: position 1,491 of record JBGSKR010000367.1, on the reverse strand, counting down.
AGTCCGCGAATTCTCAAGCCCAGTGAACAAAACGTGATTCGTTTTTTGAATTCGCTGGAATGTGACATCCTGATCCGGTCCGGTGGATTGCTGGAAGCGATGCGAGGCTTGCAGACTGCGTCGTCAATAACGCCCCCTTCATCACAGGGAGCGAATCCTGAAGAACCGGTTCAGTGGATTGGCGACTTCAGCTTGAACGCTGCCAACGTGCTTAGCTGTCAAGCTTTCCTTGACATGGGACTGACTCGCATTACACCCACATACGATCTCAACTCGCAGCAGATTACCGACCTCACGAAAATGATTCCAGCGAGTCGACTGGAAGTCATTGCTTATTCGCATCTACCCGTGTTCCACACCGAGCATTGCGTTTTCTGTCGATTTCTTTCGGAGGGAACGGACAATACGAATTGCGGTCATCCCTGTGAAACACATCGACTGGCCGTCCGCGATCACGCTGGCCGCGAGCATCCGGTGATGGCGGATGTTGGTTGTCGCAATACGGTTTTTGGGGCAGAAGCCCAAACCGATTCGGCAGCGATCAAGCAATGGCAATCCAGCGGCATCACGGACTTTCGACTTGAATTCGTTCATCAGACCGAATCGCAAGTCATCGCCATCGCCGCTGCTTTTGTCAGTTACTTGAACGACGAAATTCCGCGACAAGAATTCGACCGAATCTTGGGTATAGAGTCCCCCCAACAAACGACAACAGGCAGTCTCTTCGTCCCCTCCGATTTCAAACAACTGGTTTCTTTGAAATAGCAACTGGATTTGCATATTGAATCTCCGGCAACATTACGCCACGAATCGCACTAATCGGCACGAATGAATAGCAAAGTCGTCCATTCGTGATGATTCGTGAAATTCGAGGCAGAAAAATTGCAACCGTCAACAATTCGATCAGAACTACGATTGTCGCAACAAGCGATTCATGTTCGTTTTGTATTTTTCGACTCCCGGTTGGCCGTAAGGATTGATGCCCAGCAAGCGGCCTTCGACCACGGTGGCCAACATCATCATTTGGAAAAACTGTCCCAGCGAGGCTTCATCGGCGGCTGGCAAATAAAGATTGGTCGTCGGGCGACGGTCTTCCTCATAAGCCTGATTGGTGCCTTCGATCGCGGCGGTCATGACTTCCGGCAAAGTCTTATTGGCCAGCTCGTTGAGTTGATCTTGATTCCAGTCGCTCGATCCGATCGGTAGCGGTTCGTGACGCCATGATTCGAGAATCACATTGTTCATGACTTTGTCGCGAGCGCCTTCCTGATGCTGTTGAGCGCGAGAGTGGAGGTCGCGAGAATTGAGACAGGTGAGTGGAAACGCGCCTTGTTCATTTTTCCCGAGACTTTCCGCGAGCAGTTGGTCATACCAGAATCCGGCGGACTCCAGCGATTTACTCCAGACCGATAGCACGCGGATATCGATGCCTTGTTCGACTTCCAGCAAATGATTGGCAGCAACATAATCCAGCACGCAGTTTTCGCCGAT
>JBGSKR010000366.1:0-3436 GCA_041741135.1 Mariniblastus sp. | reverse complement strand
GCGTGATGTTCACTGAGCACAAACAGCACCTTTCATATCACACCTTGCAACATCACGAGCAGGCCGAAACCACGTCCGATTTTCTATACAAGGCCGCCCTGCAAGACGACTCGCGCACCGTGTGGCGCGGCATGATCAAAGTCGATAAACCCGCCCAACAAACCGATGGCTACCAACGCAACGATAATTTGTTGCTCTCGCGGACCGCGCGCGCCGACTCGATCCCGGGTCTCGAAATTGAAGCTGACGATGTTCGCTGCACCCACGGTTCGACCAGCGGTCGCGTGGACGAAGAACTGATTTTTTACGCTCAGTGCCGTGGCTACACACGCAAGGAAGCCATTCGCATGATCGTGACTGGGTTTTTTCAGCAAGTGTTTGATCGAATCACCATTGAATCGGTGCGAGAAGCACTTGCTGTTGCCATCGCCCGCCGCGTAAGGGATTATGATTAGTCATGTCCGAATTTACTAAAGTCGCCACGCTCGCCGAAATCGCAGATGGCGAAAAATTGCTGATCGAACTTGATGACGAACTGGTGATTCTTTTCCGAGTCGGAGACGATTTTTTTTGTCTCGATGATGTTTGCACCCACGACGGTGGCAGTTTAATCGATGGTGAGTTTTTCGATTGCAAAATTGTCTGCCCGAGGCATGGATCATCTTTTGATATTCGCACAGGAAAGCCGCAGTGTATGCCCGCGACGCAACCCACGCGAACTCACGCGACCCGAGTCGATGGCGAAGACGTTTTGATTAAACTCGCTGATTGACGACTGTCACTGGAATTTCGAGTGCACTTGCTTGAGCTTGCAAATTCACTTCCATTCCAAACTAGATATAATTTTTTCATCTCACGAACCCAACGACGCATCAAACAAACTTTGTAACCGTTCACGGATTGTAGCCGGACTCGTGAGAGTTCGGAAATTCTACAAACAGATAGAGCCGAAGTCTCACGACTTCGGCTATGAACCATGTCGATAAACGACATTTTTCAAAATCACCGTGAACGGTCACCAAACTTTTTACCGGAATTGAAACCATGCCACTTCACGAAGACCACGTGCGCGAAGCTCTCAAAAAAGTCATCGATCCCGAGCTGTTTGTCAACATCGTCGATCTTGGATTGATTTATGTTGTCAATGTCGAACCCATTGAAGGCGAAGAAGAAAAATACAACGTCAATGTCGAGATGACGATGACCAGTCCGATGTGCCCCGCAGGCCCGCAACTGATCGCCGAAACGAAGAAATACGCCGGTGAGATCGAGTCCGTGGAACACGTGGAGGTCAAAGTCGTGATGGATCCACCTTGGACGCAAGACATGATGACGGACGACGCCCGTGACCAACTTGGCATTTTCTAGTTCGACGCGATCACGCCGAAAGCATTTGCTGCACAACGCAATCATCATCTCACGAGGTTTGCATGTCCAAGGCCTCTTTGTCAGGTTCGAATCCCCCCGCACGTTGGAAACGATCCACTATGCTTGATTGACGTCGACTACGTTCAGTTTTATGTTGGCAACGCAAAACAAGCCGCTTACTTTTATGCACAAGCATTTGGATTCGAGATTGAACAAGTCTCCGATCTCACCACTGGTGTTCGCGACGCGGCAACTTGGCTGCTCACCCAAGGCAATATTCGCTTTCTACTGACCTCGGGTTTGCATCGTGAACATCCGGCTTCAAAGGAAGTCGCCATCTACGGCGACGGTATCAAGGACATTGCCTTCACGGTTGACGATGCCGCAGCGGCCTACGAACAGGCTCTCAAAAATGGCGCTGAATCAGCTTACGAACCTCGCGAAATCAGCGACCCAAGTGGTACCGTTGTTCAAGCTGGCATCCGATCTTTTGGTCGAGTCATTCATTCTTTCATTTCGCGCCGCGGTGACTATGCCCGCGAAAAGATTGTCGAAAAGGGTAATCGTTTTATGCCCCACTTCAAAGTTCTCGACGACTCCGCGATCAACCAATACAACCGCGAAAACCCAACCGGATTGTTCTATGTCGATCATTGCGTTGGCAACGTTCAGGCTGGTCAGATGAATCATTGGGTGCAGTGGTACGCCGATGTGCTGGGCTTTAAGCTGTTCAAGCACTTTGACGACAAAGACATCTCGACCAAGTATTCGTCACTGATGTCCAAAGTCATGGACTCGGGGCGGGAGTTGATCAAAATTCCGATCAATGAACCGGCCGCTGGAATTCACAAGAGTCAGATCCAGGAATATCTTGATTGGCATCATGACACGCCCGGCATCCAGCATCTGGCATTGCTGACTCGCAACGAGATTGACACCGTCGGACAACTACGTCGCCGCGGCGTGGACTTCCTCGATATCCCGGATTCCTATTATGATATTGTCTGGGAACGCGTCGGTACAATCCAGGAAGACATGGGTAAACTTGAAGACCTGCGAGTGCTTGTGGACCGAGACGATCAAGGTTACCTGTTGCAGATTTTCACCAAACCATTGCAAGATCGCCCTACATTGTTTTTTGAAATCATATGTCGGAGGGGTAGTCAATCGTTTGGTAAAGGGAATTTTAAAGCTCTTTTTGAATCGCTTGAGCTGGAACAAAAGAAGCGCGGTAATTTGTGAGCGTTGTGGATCGTAAAGTGATTTGAATGGAATTTGGCTGAAGAGTTTATCTTATGGTGCATCCGGAAATTCAGGCAGTTACGTTCGATATGGACGGGCTGATTTTTAATACTGAAGATATTTATGATGAAGTTGGCGGTCTCCTGTGCGAACGGCGCGGGCATGTTTTTAGCAGGGAACTGAAGCTGAAAATGATGGGATTGCCTGGCAAAGTGGCTTTCGAGGTCATGCGGAGGGAACTGGGAATTGATGATTCGGCGGCTTCTTTGCAAGAAGAAACGGATGATATCTTCCACGACATTTTGCCCGCGCGAATCGAAACGATGCCCGGACTCGAAAGGTTACTCGAACTGTTGGACTCCTTGAAAATTCCGAAATCGGTGGCGACGAGTTCCCATCAAAATTTTGCCCGTAAAGCTCTTTCTCATTTCGATTTGGAGCCACGTTTTCAATTCGTGCTGACGGCCGACGATGTGACTCACGGAAAGCCTCATCCAGAGATATATCAAACCTCGGCAGCAAAGTTGCGAGTGAATCCTGCGAACATGTTGGTGCTGGAAGACAGCTTGATCGGCAGTACCGCAGGCGTGGCTGCCGGAGCGTTTACGATTGCCGTTCCGACGAGGCACAGCCGACATCAGGATTTCTCGCACGTTCAACGGATTGCCAGTTCACTCGATGATCCGCAGATATTGAGTTTATTTGGCTGAAGCGATTCAGGTCGGCCTGATTCGATGAAGTCACTCGCTGTTGCTGGAAAGCGTTTGCTGTTATCTTTAAGATTTCGCAGGTGAGTAAATTTGCTGCTTTATCCTTGACATGTTCT
>JBGSKR010000365.1:0-2462 GCA_041741135.1 Mariniblastus sp. | reverse complement strand
GCTGGAAATGACGATCGACTCCCACTCTCGATGGGGCAAGACATGGTTGATCTCCGAAAGAACGTCTTGCGAAGCGATGAAAGACTGGTTGGCTTGTGCAAGTGATTGAGCAGCCTCCGTCGAGTTAGCAACTAGCTCTCGTTCAAGTAGGGGAATCAGTTCCGTAGTTTGGACAAAAGTGCTGCTGCGAGTCGCTTGATGATTAAGTGGTGAGTGAGCGGGTCGAACGAGCAGTGGAATTTGGACCGATTCGTTAAATAATTGGGCACCGGCACCTACCAAGCCATGTTCACCCAGTGCGCACCCTCGCGGCGAAGTCAAACAAAACATCGGTCGGCAGTCGGCAGGCAACCGATCGATTTCGTCCAACAGCACTCCCAAAAACTCGTCCACCAATCGGACTTGTGCCGTCGCGGCGACTTGCAGACCCAGCAGTTCATCGGGGTCTGTGGTTTCCGGATTTAGCCACAGCGACGGCGCGGCCACGAAATCGGGAGGAAGTGGGTCTTCTTCGTCACAGAGTTCCTCGCGCCAAGCATACGGTGCGTCCCAGGCACCGGACAGTCCTTGCGAGTGCAACCAGACCAACATGCCGGGCTCAAACTCTTCGCTGATCCAAGCAGTCGCGGCGGCGAAGAATTGAGCCAGTCCCGTCTCGGCTTCGTTTTCGGCTGCTGATGTTGGTTCACTCGTTGCAGGAGACTCTAGATAGACGATGCGCTCGAATTCGGCGAATCGATGCTCGCTGACTGAAAGATCGTCCGTGATCAAAACGGTTTCAATTCCCGCTTCGCCAATTCGCGTTGGAAATGTAAGCGAGGCGGAACACTCGGCGGGATCGGGACGGTCGCTTGATTCAGTCGCAGTCAGAAGCGGTTTCGGCCCCCACCAATGATCGTAAGCCGCAACAAGTTTTGGGGAGCTCGCAAACGCAAACTCAAACAGCACTGACTCGGCTGCCAATCGGTTGAAATTGGCCGTCTCGACCGAAGTGTTTCCGTAAGGCCCGAGCATGGAAGCGGAGAGTTGATCGAGCACTAGGACGATGGCAGCAGGAGCGGTCATTATTTGTAGACGATCAAGATGGGGCGATGAAGAGTTTCGTGAAAATCGGTGGATTGACGAAACCAGTTCGGAAAGCCAATCGAGTTAGGCGGCGGAACCCTGTTGTTTTACGGTGGCTCTTCAGTATACTGCCTCGCAAGTTTTTCTTCTGCCCGAAATGTCGATTCTCAGTTGCCATTTCCGCTTTCATTTGCTCTCCATTTCAAACGACTCCCAAAAATGTACGATCGAAATCGACTGGCGGAACTCATTCAAACCTCGGCGTTGCAGTTCGGCGATTTCACGCTCGCATCGGGAAAAAAGGCGACGTACTATCTGGACTGCCGTAAACTGACGCTCGACGGTGAGGCAGCCAATTTGATCGCGGCGGGGATCATCGATTCGTTTGCCGGCAACACACCAGACTGCGTTGGTGGGATGGCGATTGGAGCCGATCCCATTACGGCTGCCGTAATCACTGTCGGTTGGCAAGCAGGAATTCCGCTCAAAGGTTTCATTGTTCGCAAGGAAGCAAAAGCTCATGGCACCGGCAAGCAAATTGAAGGCCCAATTGCACCCGGACAGCGGGCGTTGATGGTCGAAGATGTGATCACGACGGGTGGTAGTTCGCTAACGGCGATTGAACATGCGCGGGGTTTTGGTTTGCATGTTGATCGCTTGATCGCCATCGTAGATCGAGGCGAAAACTCACGTCAGATTTTTGCCGACGTGGGAGTCGAGTTTTCTGCTTTGTTTCATGTAAATGAATTGGGCGTGTGAATCTGCTGTGAGTTTGGCGATCGAGTTTAGCGCGAGATGCTATCAGCCACGCGGTAGCTGTCATGGGCACGACTGGTATTACTGCTATCGCCCAAATATCTTGCCAAGCTTTCTCAATTGGATCAGGCATGAAATCTTACGCCGGATTTTTTTGTGAGTCTGTAGCGGTTGCGAAAATGAACCGGCCGAAATTGGTTTGGTTCGTGACGGTGCTACCGGATCGTCCGATGAAAACGAATATGCCGTCGCTGGCAATTTCTGCCTTCAGTTAAGCTTTGGGGGTTGTGGCGACTTTTCTGAGTGTTTCGATTGAACGAAGGCCTGTTCCTGTTTTTCCGTCATTTAGCATAACTTCGCTCTTAAGGATTCGATTTTCCGGACGATGACGAACACTACTGTTGTAACGAATCCGTTCGTTGTAACGAGTTTCCACCACAGATTTTTACCGTGCCACGAATAATGGTCCGGGTCAGTACAAAAGGGAGTTTGTAATGAAACGATTTTGGCAAACATGGCTGGCGCTGGCTGTCACGACGGTAGCGATTAACACGGCCGAAGCTCAAACGGATTGGACTCAGTCCCAAGCAGAAATTGGCTCTTATCAATCGATCTTGGCCCGAGCTGGATATAGCAATTCG
>JBGSKR010000364.1:0-8672 GCA_041741135.1 Mariniblastus sp. | reverse complement strand
CCGCCACATGGCCCCCGGCAGAACCACCACCAGCCGCAATGCGATTCGGATCGACGCCCAACTGCTCGGCATGGCCGCGCACCCAACGCATCGCCGATTTGCCATCGAAGACGCAGTATTTAGGTTCGACTCGATGAGAGCTCTTGGTGCGGTATTCGGCGGAGATCGCAACCATCCCGCGTTCGGCCAGATATCTACATTGCGGATAAAACTGGGAAGGGCTTCCACCTGACCAGCCACCGCCAAAAAAGAACACGATGCACGGCGCTTGGTCGCTGGCTTTGAGTTCGGCTGGCTTGAAGAGATGCAAGCTCAACTCGCTGGTACTTCCGTCGGGCAGTTCAATGGACTTATAGACGATGGTTTCATCAGCCGTGAGATTTAAGTCACTGTTTTTGCTTTGAGCGTGGGCGAGATTCGAGACAAGCAGAAGAACAGCCAGCACGAAAGCGAACGAATGAGAGTAATGCATGGGTCGGAGCAATTGGGTTAAGTTTGTTGAACTGTAACCGTTCACGGATTGTAGCCGGACTCGTGAGAGTTCGGAAATTTACCAAACAGATAAAACCGAAGTCTCACGACTTCGGCTACGAACCTCGTCGATCCGCGATCTCTTTTTCGAGATTACCGCGAACGGTTACGTGGAACTGAATGTGTTTGTCACCGGCTGGCCAGGAATTTAACGCGACTGCCAAAGCCGTTGGTGTTAATCGTTTGGGTACTGTTAATTTCAGGCATCTCGTTTTTTAAGAACTCGACCAGTGAATGCGTCGTGACGATATTCATCCCGTCGAGTTCCACAAGTGGATTGCTGATCGCAGTGCGGCGCTTGCTGCCGACGCTGAAAATCTTCTCGCCCAGCAAGCCAGTACGCAGCAAGAAAGCGAAATTGGACATGCCCAGTTCGCGGTTTTCCTTCGACGTTTCGGTGGCTCCGGTCGCGGAAATGACCATAATCCCATATTCGTCTTCGCCCGCTTCACGCGCGAGATTGCCAGCGCTGTCACGGAACTGCTCGACGGCTTTTCCTGCATAACAGGTATCAAGAATCAACACGATGTGGCCGCCGTTGATGTTGCGCAGTTCTTGAGCGATTTCGATCGCCGAAATGCCGTCGTTGCGCAGACTGGAATCGTCCTTAAACGTTGGTTCCTGACAACCCGGTAAACAAAGGTAAAAGTTATTGCTGTTGTCGACGTCGCCATGTCCTGACCACATCACGACCAACGTATCGGTTTGGTTGAATTCGTTTTCACCGGACTCGGTGGACAGCAATTTCTTCAGCTCCGTCTTGAACTGATCCTTGGTGGTGATCGCGGGCAATGAGACTTCGGCAGCTTCATTGAACGCGCCCTGGCTGCCCGAGCGAAAGACTTCACCGATGGTTTTTACATCGGACCGACAGAAATCGAGTTTGGAATAGTGCTCGAATTCGTCGATGCCGATTCCCAGGAAGAACAATTTGCCTTGTGGTTTCTGCTGAGAGCCATAAGGTCGGAAGTTGACCTCGACTTGTCGCGAAGAAATCGACGATTTGCGGGAGGCGGAGTAGACCTTGGCCGAAATTTCCTGTTTGCCCTGAGCCAATTTGACATCGAACTCATGCGAGGTCTCGCCGGGCTCGATTTCATGGTAGTAGCGATCATGGGGACGGTCGTTGATCAGCAGTGAGACGGCCTTTGGCCTCTCGGAGCCTTTGGCAGAAAACTCGACCGCGACTTTGATGATGTCCGGAGACTTCTGCTCAATCGTGCTCATTTCCGGGGTGACCAGGGCGATATTGGGGCCTATGTTTTGGGAAATGGATTGTTGGACGATTTGGAGGGTCTTCAAGGAACGACTGAGGTTGGCATTGAACCATAGCAACTCAAACAACGCGGGCGTGTGAAACTTGTCGCGGAACCGATCCAGTTGATGAAAGGTGGCGAACTCGGTCAGTCCAACATTCACATGCCAACCGAAAAATTTCTCGGCAGCCGGTGTGCAATCGAAATAGCCTTCCGGCGAAACAAGCGCCCATTCGTCGCCGACGACAAACAGCTTCGCCATCAATTGCGGATTCGTCGGGTCGTCGCCGATACTCCAGATCGCCGTGGATCGGTCGAAGACGGAATAGGTGGTAAAGAAACGGTGATCGCGGGTGAAGGAAATCGAATCGATATCTTTTGATTGATGGTCAAGCCGTTTGATTTCGGTGCCGCGCTGTGGTTCGAATAAAAACAGCCCATCGTCCGTGCCCACGACCGCCACGTTTTCAGCAATCAAGGCTGCCTCTCGAACGAGCGTTCCGTGTCGATTGTCTTGAATCGAAAAAGGAGCGGCGATTGGTTTCATCGCTCCACTGCTATTGCCTAGTAGTGCCATCATTTTTGGATCGGCGGGATTGCGGCCAATCGAAAAATTCTTGACGACGTAATTCTCATCCTGGATTTTTTGGGAATCAGCGGGTGTAAACAAGCTTCGCTGAACCAGGTCAAAACCATGAGTCAGCGGGACGGCGTTCTTGTCGAGTTGGAAGTTTTGTTTGTCACGCCACAAGACCTGAAAAGCTTCCGCCGAATCGAGATGTCCCTGATCGATTTTCACGTTGAACAAGTCTTTCGATTCGTTAGCGAAAGCTCCACGTAACTCGTTCGTGTTCAAATCCCAAGTTTCCAAGGTTGATGACGCGAGATTGACAATCAACTCGTTGCGAGTCGGTACGAATTGGGCGGACTGCACCAATCGATCGCTGTTGTCAAACGCAGTCAATCGATTTTGTTCCGTTAATTCAAAATCAAAAACGCGGCACGCGATTTCGGTTTTACCTGCTTCGGCCAGGTTCTCGTTCGCTCCAAAAAACGCGAAAAACTTGCCGCCCTGGCGGTCCAGCGTCAGCGATTGCAGATTCGATTTATCGCCCAGAGATTTTTGGTTCGTCAGCATCAGTGAAGCCGAATCCCATCTCCAGCGTTTTAGATTCCCACCATCACCGATCGAGATCAGCTCTCGATCATCTGTCCAGAAAACGCCTTTGACCCGTTTGTTCGGATGAGCTGCAGGTTGCGAATGCAGCAATTTGAGGGAAGGCGTCAGAGACAGCACATGCAAACGACCCAGCGACGTACCCAGCACTACCTGGTTCTGTTCGTTGACGGCGGCAGAGAAAATCGTCTCCTTGGCGGCACCAAACGAAACTTTGCCGATCGATTGGCCAGTCTGTAAATCCCAAGTCAGCAGTAAGCCGGATTCGTCGATGCTGAGCAGTTTGGTGTCATTATCGTAGAAGGCGAGTTGGGTCACGCTGGACGTATGCTGCTGAAGTCGATGCAGAATCTTCTTCGGCGATTTCTGCACGATGAAAATGTCACCAAAGGAAATACTCGGTGCACCAAATCGCCCAACCGCAAATCTGGTTTCGTCCTTGGTGACCGCCAGCGAACGAATTTCTCCGATGCGACCGAGTCCCATGTGAAACCGAAACTCATCCAATTTTTTCCAGTTGCTTACATCCCACAAACGGATGCATTTATCGGCTCCAATCGTGAGTGCTTCATCCGCCAACGGAAGGTAGCGGAAAGACGAAATCTTGGCGATGTTGCGATCCGATCCGATGCCAGGGTAGACGCCTTCTTCAGCATTGGCGTTCGGCACAGTAAACAAAAAACTTACTGCCAGCAAAAAAAGCGAAAGTGTGATGGACGTTTTCATGGCAAGTTTACCGGCGGTGGGTGTCACGGATTGAGTTCGTAGTGAAACTCAGAGTCTATCAGATTCAAGGATCGAAAAAAACAAAAAAACGCTCGCCCGTTTCATAACAGGCGAGCGTTGGGTTGACATTTCTTAAATCGTTTCGAAGTCCCCAAAAACTTTGGGATCGGCAAAACCGATTTTCGGGTGCGACTAACTTTCAGTTAGCACTAACATTTAGTTAGCACTGACTTTCAGTTAGCACTGACTTTCAGTTAGCACTAGTTGCAACAACCGCCGCGCGAGCGACCGAAGTTTTGCAAGCAGCCGGGTCGGCGAAGGATGGTTCTTGGAGCAGCACTTCGCATTTGCAAAGCTCTCGCAACAGGAGCGAAGTCTCTGCCGCGGCCGGATTCAACGAAGCTAGGTGCAGAGTAGACAGGATTGAAGTCGACTCCGGTTCCTGGGGTGATAAAATTGTTGCCTGGTGTGGCAGGATAGGGTTGAGCAACTACAACGCCAGGTGTTGCCGGAGTTGGGTAAGCACTACCACCACAACCGCAGGGGTCGTACTGATAAACAGGTTGGCCACAACCGCAACCATCTTGGTACACGGGTTGGCTGTGTCCGCCTTCGGCAGCCGCTGGTTGATCACTTGGGCTTGCAGCAGGAACTTCGGGCTGTGGAGTCGGTGTTGCTTCTTGAGTGACCGCACCGTCTCCTGCTGGAATTGGAGTTGGAGTCGACTCAGGTGTCGGAGTCGGTTCTTGGGTTGCTGGTGTTGCATCGGGTGTTGGAGTTGCGTCAGGTGTCGGAGTAGCACCATCGGGAATAACAACGGTGTTGTCGGTTGGTTTGTCTTGAGCTGCGGTTGTTACGACAGCACCGTTAACCGAACCAGCCAAAAAAGCCATCATGGCGATTGCGGCAATGAAACGTCCATTGCGAAGGATTGTGCGAGAATTAATTTTCATGTTTGAGCTCCAATTGTCTTTGGTTGTAAAACAGGGTAAATAGGGTCACCATTGAGGATTGCCGAATATAGCTGAAACGTACCTTGAAAACAACGATTCGCACCCGCGTTCCTGGTTAAAACTGGAAAATTCCTTGCGGACGATTGACCATCGAGCCGATTTTTCGGAAAAACATCGCGGAAACCCTTATGAACCAGCCAACACCTCTGACCCGTTCAATCCTGTTATTCGGATGCACTGTCTATATAGTGAGCACCTTGCTGTGCGCAATCGGTTGCATCCGCAAAACCGACAATGAAATCATCGTTTACGCCGCACTCGATAAAGAGTTTTCGCAACCGATACTTACCGATCTCGAAAAATCGATGGGACTGCGAATTCTCACTAAATTTGATCAGGAGTCCAACAAAACGGTCGGGCTCGTAACCGACATCATCGAGAATCAGGCTCGCCCGCGTACCGACCTGTTTTGGAACAACGAAATTCTGCATACGCTGCGTTTGGAAAAACTGGGTCTGCTCGAAACGTATCGCAGCCCACTTGCCGACCACTATCCGGCTCAATTCGTCTCGGATCGCGGAACGTGGCATGGCTTTGCTGCGCGAGCTCGCGTGCTGATTGTGAACACCGATTTGATTCCTGATGAAAGCGACCGACCGACTTCGTTTGATGATCTGACCGATCCGAAATGGGCTGGCAAATGCACGATCGCTAGACCGCTGTTCGGCACGACCGCCACTCACGCGGCGGTACTGTTTGAGAGAATGGGAACTGCGGCGGCAACGGAACTGCTGACGACGATTTCTAAAAACGCCGTCGTCGAAGGCGGCAACAAGCAGGTAGCTCTCAAAGTCGCTCGCGGTGAATACGCTTTCGGCATCACGGATACCGACGACGCGATCATTGAAATCGAGAACGGTAAACCAGTAACGATTGTGTTTCCCGATCAAGCCGACGACCAACTCGGAACGTTGCTGATTCCCAATACGCTTGCCATCATCAAGAACGGTCCCAATACCGATCGCGCCAAACAGTTGGTCGATCGCTTGTTGGCTGCTAATATTGAGACTCGTTTAGCCGAAGGACCGAGTGCACAGATTCCGCTAAGCGACGAAGTCAAGATTCACTCCCGCGCTCAACCCGATAGCGACGCTGAACTCAAAATCATGGAAGCCGATTTTTCCGCTGCCGCAGCGAGCTGGGACGAAACCGCAAAAGTTCTGGAGCGACTTTTTCCGGTGGGTGGATAGTCGCCAGTCAGGCGATGACGCTCAGTTGGCTGGAACGCTTTCAGGAGAAGTCAGACCGTTTGGATTTCAACGAGGAACAAGGCAACCCAACATGACCACCCAATCAAGCATGTCTATCTGCGACAATCATCTTCAATTCGGACGACGTGCCTTCCTCAAGCATGGAACGCTCGTATTGGCAGCGGCTTCACTGAATTCGAGTACGCTCCTCGCCGACGATGATGCAGCTTCAGCACGGTTGCGGGTCGGATTGATCACGGATTTGCATTATGCTGACAAGCCCTCGAGGGGGAGTCGGCACTATCGGGAAACACTGAGCAAGCTCGAAGAGGCGGCCACCGATTTCGAACAGAATAAACCTTCATTTGTCGTTGAGCTGGGAGACCTGATCGACGCCGCCGTCTCGGTCGCTGAAGAGCAGCGTTATCTGAAAACGATCAACCGAGAGTTTTCGGCGATTTGTCAGGAGCGGCATTACGTCTTGGGCAATCACTGTGTGGACACGCTTACGAAAAAGGAATTCTTGGACGGAGTCGAACAGGAGAAATCATTCTACTCGTTCGACCGGAGCGGATTTCATTTTGTCGTCTTGGATTCCTGCTTCCGCGCTGACGGCGTGGCGTATGGCCGCCAGAACTCTCGATGGGATGACGCGAATGTCCCAGACTCTGAGCTTGAATGGTTGACCGGAGACCTGCTGGCCAATGATAAACCAGTCATCGTCTTTGCTCATCAGCGGCTGGATGTCAGCAACAACCACGGAGTGAAAAACAATGCCGAGGTGAGGAAGATTTTGGAATCAGCGGGCAAGGTGTTGGCGGTGTTTCAGGGGCACAGCCATCAAAACGATGTGAAAGAGATTGGCGGTATCCACTACTGCACCTTGGTGGCGATGGTGGAAGGTTCTGGGGCGGAGAACAATGGTTACTCGCTGATGGAAATCGAGCCGACCGGCACGATCCACTTGAGCGGCTTTCGCAAACAGCAGAGTCATAAGTGGGATCGTTGACGATGTCTGAGTACAATGAGGAAGCGAATCCATTGCCAATGTCTGGAGGGAAAGATGACTGAGTTAGACCGAATTACCATTGATCCAACAAAAATGAACGGACAACCGTGCATTCGCGGGATGCGACTGACCGTTCGTCGCGTGCTTGAAGCACTGGCACTGTATCCAGATTGTCTTCAGTTGGCAAAGGAGTACCCCGAGCTTGAAGACGTAGACATTCGTCAAGCGTTGGCCTATGCGAAATCACAATTTTTTAACAGTTTCCCGATCAAAGCCCCAGCGAGGGGCGATAGCGATTAGCCCATGGCGTGAGCCATGGGAGTCCGTCTCCCTCAGCATCGCAAGCCCCGGTGAGGGGCGATACAACGTCAGCATCGATGCTGTCGCCCCTCGCCGGGGCTTGTCGTTTTTTGTTTTTCGATTCCCACGGCTTACGCCGTGGGCTAATTGCTGCCGCCACTCCCGTGGCTGTTCGATCTTACCGCCGCTGGCGGTGATCTTTTCCGGTGGCGTCGCGTTGCTCAACTACCGGCTACCTTCTGAAATCCCTTCAGGATTAAAAGTTGCGCAATGCTTTACACATTGCTATCCCAATCTTTGAACAGCCCAGGCCTAGGCTTCCGGTCGTTGATCACGTAGGTCGCAAGCTGGAAGCTTATGCCACAGGCTTTGCTAGCGATTGTCTCCCCTGCTCCGCCGGTAAATCTATTGTGGTGCCCAAAAGCGAAATCTACTATTCGGGCATGGTCAAGCTTTCTCTTCTCATTGTGATCCTGTTGAACGTCGGTTGCGCGGCGCTCGGGCCGGTGTCTCCGCTGCTGCCGCTCGAACGAAAGATGGTCTATTACCCGCTGCCGTTTCCGCATGGCGAATGGGAGCAACAAGGGCTGGCCATCGAAGAGGCAGAGTTTGCTTCCGCTGATGGAACTCGAATCGGTGGTTGGTTTCTTGATCACCCACAACCGGTGGCAGTCGTGTTGTTCTTTCACGGAAACGCGGGGAACGTTTCGACCAACGGACCAACGATGCAAGTTCTCAACGAGCGACATCGACTGGCGATTTTTGGACTTGATTACCGCGGCTACGGTAAGAGCGATGGCAAGCCCTCCGAAGCGGGGCTGCTCGATGATGCTCGAGCCGCCCGAACATGGCTGGCTGCTCGTAAAGGAATTCCTGAGTCCGAAATTGTCTTGATGGGGCAATCGCTCGGAGGAGCCGTCGCAATTGATCTGGCAGCCAAAGATGGTGCTCGAGGTTTGGTGGTCGCCAGCACTTTCACCTCGCTGCCCGATGTTGCCAAAGGGATTCTTCCGTGGATGTTACCCGGTCTAAATATGACGCAACGTTTTGATTCATTGGAGAAGATTGCCGATTACGAAGGGCCGCTACTTTTAGGGCACGGCGATTCAGATCGAACCATCCCGTTTTCACATGGTGAAAAACTTTTCGAAGCTGCGTCGGGCCCCAAGAAGATGGTAGTCATTGCCGGCGGAGACCATAACTCGCCGATGCCCGAGCAGTGGCGAACGGCCCTCGACCAATTCCTCGGCGAACTGCCCGCGACCGACCGACGAAGCAACCCATAAACGCTGGTGAGATTAACGCTGAATGGTCAGTGGCCAGCCACCCTGATTCCAAGTGCTTTTGCCAAACGATCTGCGGTCTCCAGGCGGATATCACGTTCACCGGAAAGAAATCGAGATACTACGATTTGCGAGATGCCGGCTTCCTTGCAAATCTGGTACACCGACTTAGGGCTTGTTCGAATCG
>JBGSKR010000363.1:0-2342 GCA_041741135.1 Mariniblastus sp. | reverse complement strand
GTCTTGTTTGATCAGTCTTTTGACGACTCGTTTGAGGTTCTTTTCTTCGTCCAACAGTTTCAGTCGTTTGGCAATGCCGCGAAGTTTGAGGGGTTGGTAGTCGCCGGTCGCAACAGCGTCAGTCAATTTAGAACCAATGTTACGGAAGAGATACGAAAACATATTCGCGCTATGGACGTTAGAAAAGTCGAACGCGCCAACCGACCAATGATTAGGAGTGTTCGGAAAGTAGACACCAATAAATTTGCCACTTGAATATTCCTGCCATTTAACTCCCGACTCAAGACGAAACCCCATGATTTTACTCCAAAAGCAATTCTAAGTTGACAGTGAGAACATCCTTGAAGGAATAGCGACCTTTCCAAAGTTGACCTTATCTTACTGTTCGCCAAACGACTGTCAACAAAATAAAAGCTCATAATGAGAAACTACAAACTGGGGGTTTCCATGTGCGTGACAATGTCGCGAGCGATTCGCTCGATCAATTTTTGTTGAGCAGTGGAAAGCGATTGACCGCCCTCGGGAATGAAGGCAGCATCACGAGTGATTAACAATGATTGCCGATCAATCAGCGGCACACCGGCGCGGTCAACCCAAGTCACTTCGACTCGCCAATTGACGAGTAGCGAGCGCGGCTCGTCATTGATATTTTCTCCGATGACAAACTTTTGATCGGGAAGAATTCGGCCGCGAATGTAGCTGTCGGCAAGCTGTGGATCGGCGATTGTGAGCGGAGTGCTAAGTTCAATTTCCTTCACAACGGCTTCGGTCAATCGTTGACCTAGAAAGCGTCGGTAAGAATCCGATTCAAACATCTGGACATGCACGCTGCGAATGTCGCTACGATAAAGAAATTGATTACCGAGATGGTAACCGGCACAACCACTGATTGCGATGGCAACGAGGCAAATCGCCGCCAACCGCCAAACGGAAGTGTTGAATGATCTTGACAACGTTCGTGAACTCTAAAATGAACTATCTAAAAATGGTTTCGTTGTCACCAGCGGCAATCATGGCGGCTTCATCGTCGTCCTGCGGGAACATGTCGACAATCCATTTGCCAGTCTGTTTCGGCACAGGCGGGCGTTTCTCGACTTCGGCAATTTGCTGGCGCACTGTCTTGGCAAACTCCGTGTGATCGTATTTCTCAGCGACTTGTTCGTAGTAGTATTTTGCAGCGCGGTTTTCCCCACGGTTCTCGAAGTAGGCTCCCATCGAATAGTCACGTTCAGCGATCTGGTTCTGAATCGTGGTGGCCTGGGCTTCCAGATAAGTTAGTTGCTCTTTCGCTTCGGCAGGGAATTGACGAACGATTTGCTTCATTAGCTCGTCCGCCTTTCGAAGCGGAGTGTCATCATAACTTTTGCCTTGGTAGCCTCTCATGCGAGCTTCGAGTTCGAGCATGTGGGCGGTGAACTGGTGCTTGCTGCCGGGATAATTACGGCGTAGGTCTTCAAACGTATCGGCGGCCTCATAATAGCGATGAGCTTTTAGAAACGCTTTGCCCAACGCCAGCGTCGCATCGTCGGCCAATCTCCCGGTCGGATCGTCAATGCGGATGCGGTGAAGAATCCGACGGGCTTCGGTAGCTAGTCCGGTCTTAGGGCGTTTGGCATCAGCGAATGACGGACCCTTGTATTGATCGGATAAATCCAGCCAATAAAGTGCAATGGTTAGCCGCCGTTGTTCAGCGAGATCAAGATGCCGCGTGCCGGTGTAGTTTGCAACTAGCTTTTCAAACGCGCGATTGGATTGGACATAGTGATCAGCAAAGAAATAGGATTCGCCTTCGAAGTACAAAGCGTCTTCTTCAAGTTGCGAATCGGGGTAACGGGCCGAGGCGAGTCGAAATTGATTGGCAGCATCAATAAAAAGCGATTGGTGGGAACCATCGTCGGCTTGTTTGGCGGCCACCGCTTCTTCATAAATCCGCTGGCCGGATTCGTAATGAGTCTTGGCTGCGGATTGATCAATCTTTCGTTTGCCCCGAACTTGAAACGTTGTTCCAATCTGACTTGGAGACAGATCGTCGAGCAGAATTCGGTTGGCGTTGCGAGCCCCAAGTGGATCAAGTGATTCCGCTGACGTGTCTTGTTTGGGGCCACGACGTTTTAATCCGAATAGACCCGCTTTCGAGTCCTTGGATCCGCCGAAGGTCGAGCAACCCAAGCTCGATACGAGCAGAGCGGCAGTCAGCAGATAGCTAAACCAGATTTGCATTTTCGTCTTCCTTGAACTCCGTGGCATCTACTGATCTAAAAAAGGTTCTTTATGTATTTTTGGGTGCGAGGCTCGTAGCCTAGCAAATGGGAAACATAGCGATTCATCAAGCTGCGCACCTC
>JBGSKR010000362.1:0-4674 GCA_041741135.1 Mariniblastus sp. | reverse complement strand
GGGCAGTCTGCGACGTAATTGGGGCGGGGATATTTTTCAGTTCTGCCAAATTCTTCACAGCAACTTGAAGGTTTTTCATGGCAGAGTAAATTTCGACGAAAATATTCGCGTCGTGGATGAATTGCGTGGCTTGGTCTCTGCCAAGGGTACAAGTTGTGAAGGTCGGTTCTATGAAATCCCCATGGACGCCTCGCAGATTCTGAACGATCCTAATCGTGCACTGGGCTTCATGGAACAAGCCGTTGACGACGCTGCTGATTGGGGAGCGGAAATCGTGGGGCTCGGATCAATGACCGGAATTGTGGGGAGTCATGGCCAGCATCTCGCTGATCGCGGACCGATCGCAATTACAACGGGAAATAGTTTGACCGTTTTTTCTGCCTATCAAAACTTACTGCGTGCCTGTGAGCTGACCGGAATCAATTTGGGACAGGAATCCATTGCAATCGTTGGAATTCCGGGAAGCATCGGAGCGGCACTCGCGAAACTGCTTACACCAGTTTGTAAGGAGCTGATCTGCGTGGCTCGAACGGCCAGCTCGCGAGCAAAGCAACTAGCAGCGGAACTTGGCTGCGAATTGTTGACCAGCATTCCTGACGCCTTGAAAACAGCTCGCATCGTACTCTCGGCGACTTCTTCCGGCGACTGTATTGATCAAAATTGGTTGCTACCCGGTTCGCTTGTGATTGACGTGGCCGTCCCCACTGATGTCATCGACAGCCGCGTCATGCGGGACGACGTTCTGGTTTTAACGGGGGGCATGTTGCTGACGCCCGAGACGATGTCTCGCGAGTCCATGTTCATCGGATTCAATCATGGAATGGTCCCAAGTTGTTTTGGCGAGACAATGTTGCTGGCCCTCGAAAATCGTCGCGAGTGTTTTTCCGTGGGCCGAAATCTTAGTATCGAAGGTGTGCTAGAAATCGGTTCAGTCGCTATCGAACATGGTTTTGATTTTTCGAAGCTGAGTTCAATGGGCGTTCCGGTTGATGGTCAGCAGATTTCACGTTTCAAGAAAGCCGTGAATCGCTCACGAGAAACCAAGTTATTAGCTGGCCGTTCGCGACGGGAATCACTAAGCTGTGAAGGAAGCGTCCCACTTCAAAACGGACATGCAAGTCATTCCCAAAACGGACATGCGACTAATTCTCAAAACGGACATGCAAGTCATTCCCAAAACGGACACGAAACCTTTTCTCAGAATGGAAACTCAGCTCATACTCCATTCCCTTCTGCCATCCGTCCCCGCGTCGGCGGTCTCGAGTTTTCCGGCCACCGTCCCGACGGCAAAAATGGAGCAAATGGCCACTCCCACCATTTGCTTGATTGCAATCCAGTCAAACAAACCTTACAGGATGCGGCCACACCGACTGATCTCAGTCGATTGGCGGCAGATCAGTATCAGCGTTATATCAACCCAGTATTGGTTGCGTTGGGCAAGAGCAGCGGGTTCTTGAAAACGTTTGTGCGCGGTGATGGCTGTTGTTTGTGGGACGACGCCGGTAATCAATATCTCGATTTCGTTGCCGGGTTTGGCAGCTTGAACCTTGGGCACAACCACCCGGCAATTTCAAACGCTGTTCAGTCAGCGATGACGTCGCAAGCCCCTGGTTTCGCTCAAGCCGCCGTCAATCCTTACGCGGCAGCGCTGGCGGATCGTTTGGTCAGTTGCAGTCCAGTCGGATTGGAGATGGTTTCATTCTCTAACAGTGGCGCGGAGTCGATTGAAGCGGCCATCAAATTGGTTCGCATCGTGTCCGACCGCAGTCGCATCCTTTACTGCCACGGTTCCTATCACGGGAAAACGCTGGGGGCGCTGTCCATCACTGGCAACCGAAAATTTCAGAAGCCGTTCTCTCCACTAATTGATGGAATGGACGCGGTTGAGTTTGGTGACTCAGAACGATTGGCGGATGCACTGAAGAGTCGTAAGTACGCCGCCTTTTTTGTTGAACCAATTCAATGCGAAGGTGGCATGCATGTGCCGCCACGGGGCTATTTGAACGAAGTCGAAACGATATGTCGTGAAACCAATACGCTGTTTGTGTTAGATGAAATCCAAACGGGCTTGGGCCGAACCGGCGAACTTTTTTGCGCGGATCATTTCGGAATTTCGCCGGACATCATGACACTCGCCAAATCGCTGGGCGGCGGCATGATTCCTTGCGGTGCCATGCTGTGCCGTTCGCAATTGTGGATGAAAGCATACGGTTCCGTGGAAAATTTTGCTTTGCACTCGTCAACGTTTGCCGGTGGCAGTCTGGCGATGGCGGCTGGTTTAGCAACGCTGGATGTGCTTGAGCAAGGCGATCTCATTGAAAACTGCCAGCGTCGTTCAGAACAGTTGCGAGCAGGCCTCGATGACCTTGCGAGTCGAAACGATTTGATTGCCGAAGTTCGCGGACAAGGCTTGCTGATTGGAATCGAGTTCAATCCGCTTCCCACCAAAATCGTTCGTCATTTTGCGGCGCAGGATCCGACCGGCGTTAGCCATTTCCTCGCCCCACAGGCTTTGGATGCCATTCGGAATTTGGCGCCGATTTACGTGATGCAGACTCTGTTGGACGAATTTGGTATCTACACGCAAATTGCGAGATCGATGCCCTCGGTGTTGCGCGTGCAACCGCCACTGTGTGTCAATGAATCGCAGATCGATTCGTTTTTGAATGCACTTGAAAAATGCTGCGATGAGTTCAGTTTCAGCAATCGGATCACAGATTCGATGATCGCCAAATCAACGGTCGGAAAACTGGACAAAAAAAGTCCGGCGACGAGTTGACGCTTATGCGACCCGAGCCACTCAGTTTTCAAGTCGAAACGTTTGAGAGTTTCATGCTGGCCGGCGAGTCGGCTCATTTTCCGATGTCTTTCGCGTTCGAGTTGCGATTCGACCAAGCGTTGAATATTTCACGATTACAGATTGCCGTTGCGGCTTGTGCGACACGTCATCCACTCTTGTTCAGCCGGCTTGCTGCGGACGGCAAACGTTGGACATTCGATGAAAGCTTTCAACCAAATGTGACGCGAGACGGAACCCACGAGGCAATGACGATTCGTTTACAAAACACGTCTGGATTGCGAATCGTCACCGATGGAACTGGGAATTCGGTCCATCAAATTGCTTTTGTTTTTCATCATGGCTGCGTCGATGGGTTGGGAGCTTTGCAATTCATCCGCGACGTTTCATCGGCTTACGAAGTTTGTCTGGAAACGAATGATTCTTTGCCGGTGTTGCAGGTATCGCCCGCAGAATCAATCGGTTACTTGAATCGGTTTCGCAGCTCCGCAGGCCACAACCGATTATTTCACTTTTTGCGATGGCCGTTGGATTTAGCGGGGATGATTTGGGCGGTGGAAATGGTGCTTAATCGCCCCATCGCCATCGAACCCTCGCATTCGATTGAGTTCGATCCCGCGATCGAGATCGATCAGGGGACGTCTTCGGAAACCTCAAACACTCAATCTGACATCCATCTGAAAACCTGGAAGCGAGTTTTTTCGGAGGAAGAATCAGTTCAGATCAAACAGCGAGCAAAAACCTCCGGACAGACCATCAACGACCGAATGATGGAAACGTTCTTTCTCGCAATCGAAGCTTGGAACATTCGGTTTAATCCCGCCAATTCAGGTGGTTTGATACGCTTGATGATTCCAATGAGTCTTCGCGGAAAGCGGGTCGAGTCAGCGGCCAACATGGTGGCGATGATCAATTTTGATCGCAAAGCCGGACGCTGGAAGTCACCCAAGTGGTTTCGAAGAATATTGCGATGGGAAATGTCAGCGGTTAAGTTTTTACGAGTTGGAGTCACGGCCAATCGTTTTCTCTGGATGCAAAAGCGAATCCTCGGATGCTGGCCGATGCAAACAAAAACAGATCGGTGTCTTGCCAGTTGCTTGGTTTCTAACCTTGGGCAGCTTTCCCATCATTTGCATGCGGATGCATCGGGTCAGCTTCTTTTTGGTGGCTTGTCACTCAATCGATTTCACGTGACGGCGCCATTACGACCGCACTCGAATTTGTTCGTTTGCCTTTATTCTCATCAGCAGCGACTGAACCTCGATGTGACGTTCAATCCGAGGGTGCTGAATGTCGCGCACGTCGAATTTTTACTTGATGCAGTTCAGCGTCATTTGTTGAGTGAAGTTTAATCGGAGCTGACGAAATAGATTTTCATGAAACAAGTCGTCTCCATCAGTCTTGGCAGTAGCCAGCGCGATCATCAAGTAACCACTACCATGTTGGGCCAACCCATCCAGATTCGCCGAATTGGAGTTGATGGTGATTTCCGGCGGGCACGGGAATTGTTTCTCGAACTCGATGGAACGGTTGATGCATTCGGAATGGGTGGATGCGAGTTCGGAATCAATTTTGATGGCAGGTACTATCCGCTACGCGCCGTGGCACCGCTGGTACAAGGGTTGAAAACTCCGGTGGTCGATGGTTCGGGAGTTCGCGGGGTGGTGGAACGAGCCATGGGAAGTTTTGTTCTGAGCAATCTGGCCAATGCACTTGATCAACAGCGGGTCTTGTTTTGCGTGGCTGCGGCACGATTTGATTTGGTACAGGGATTTCAAGAAGCAGGATTTGAAATGAAGTTTGGCGACCCGGGCTTTATACTTGGTCTGCCGATTACGTCTCGTAGTTTCTGGCTGGCTCGAACCGCTGGCAGAGTT
>JBGSKR010000361.1:0-3193 GCA_041741135.1 Mariniblastus sp. | reverse complement strand
AGCATTTTGTCGATTCGTTCCGACCGTTGCGAGTCGCCTTGAAACTGGTGCCGGATGACATTCAGGTTGTCAAACAGCGGTTGCATGTACGGATCAAGTTTTGCTTGAATATCACCCGGCAGAAATCCGAGATCACGATTGGACAGCGGCACGATGGGACGCGCCAGCAAAATTTGTTGATAACGATTCGCCGTCTCGAGCGCAGCGGCTAAAGCCAACAACGTTTTTCCAGTACCGGCTTTGCCTGCCAGCGTGACCAGTTTCACATCTCGATCAAGTAGCGCTCGCAGCGCAAACGTTTGTTCGGCGTTGCGAGGTTGAATGCCATAAGCGGAGACCTTACTAACACGTCGGAAGACTTGATCCTGTGACACATACGTCACCAAAGCCGATTTGGAACCATTGCGAAGAACGAAATTTTCATTGGCCGAAGGTTCAATCACGCTGCTCACGAGCGACTGTTCAACAATACCCGGCCCTTCAAAAAACGGTTCGATTTCCTTCGAGGCGACGCCTTCGATTAAACGCTTGCCACTATAAAGTTCGTCCATGCTGTCGAGTTTGTCGGCTTCGTAGTCTTCCGCAATCAGTCCGAGTGATTTGGCTTTCATCCGCAGATTGATGTCTTTCGAAACCAGCACAACGGAGCGACCGGGATGCTCTTGCTGCAACACGATTCCGGTATTCAGAATCCGATGGTCGGGCGTGGTCTCCATGAAAGCGGACAGGATCGTGTCATCCATTTTTGGCTTCCAGACTATCCGCAGCCGCCCCAACCCTGGCCCGCGGGAAACACCTTCGTCGCTGAGCAAGGGACCGGTAATTTCGTCCAAGAACCGCATGAATTTTCGCGCCTGAAAATGAATATCCTCATTGCCGCGTTTGAATTTGTCGATCTCCTCAAGAACCGTGATGGGAATCACCACGTCGTTTTCTTCAAAGTTTTCGATGCAGCGAGCATCGTGGAGAATGACATTGGTATCAAGCACAAACAGTTTGGTTGTTTCATTCACGTGGCGATTACCTTTGAGTAGCGTAGATGAATTTTATGTCTTTCCGACCGGCGTTGCTTTGTTCGATCCCTGCATGCTTGCTCGCCTCAATACCAAATTCGTTTTGCGTCGAATGACCAAAGAACTGAGTTGAACTGTCGAGCAGAGTTTTGGTGAAAGTGTAAACTTGGCCGATCGCCAACGAGGCAGAGATGGTTTTATCCGAAAAGGAAAATCACACCAAGCCACGTTTTGAGTCTCCGAGGCTTCTTGAAGAAACCTTAAAAATCGCGTGGTCAGCGATTCTGCGAAATCACTTCTGCAACTCATTCATCACCGACCAAACATCCTGTCGCGAAAGCTCGTAGTCAGCACCTTCACTTCCCTGATGCTTAGCGACCTTGGACTTGAAATTGTCGTAATCCATTTCCTCATTCAGCCCGACCAGCACCTGCGACCACACGGACTTTGGCAAAAAGATTCGGTATGCGTAGTCCGTGTTCGTCGACTCCTGAATCTCGCACCCCGCCAGCAGATTTGGAAACTGCTCTTTGAGCGACTGAAGATGTTGGTGAAGTCTCGCGCGCACCATGATCCGGTTAGGATCAACTGGCTGCCCGTGACCGCCATTGCCCTGTCATCGGCAGACAGCAGAATAGAATCCGTGTTTAGTAAAGAGCCACATCGCAAGCCTCCTGCAAACCTTAAACAAGAGATCGATTCATCTAAACTTTGCTGTGCTACTTCGCTTTCCCCAATCCTAAATCAAGTTCCACATCGACGGGCACGGACACTGCTTTCGTCGAGCGATAAAACTTGACTTTGGCGGTCAGCGATTTCGGTGCGCCACTAACCTCGTAAAAGCTTGAATTTTCGGCGCTGTCGCCGAAAGAAAACGACGAACTTCCAGCACTTGAGGATTCGACTGGTTTGCCATTCTCATCGACGAACTCAATCTCGGCGATACTTTCGAATGACTTCTTCGATTTGAACTCGATTACCAGTCCTTTTTCGTCAAACGATTTTTCAATATTGCCGATGACCGTTTTTACCGTTCCCAGCGTGACCTTGGAATCCATCTTGGGTTCGAACTTGGAATCTTGAGTAACAAGATCGTCACCGATGGTAAGTTTTACGTTTCCTTTGATTGCAAGCGAAGTCGTTCCTGACGGTGGCAATTCCGATGCGGACACAGGGTAAGTCACCGAGCGACCGTCTTCAGCGATGTTTGCCATAAATCCCGCATTCATGTTCTCGCCCTTGAGCACTTTTCCAGCATTCGTCGTCATCGAAAATGGTTTGGCGGCATCCTCTTCGACTTTAAGAATCCGTTGAGCGACGCCAGCAAATTTGAGTTTGACCTCGACTTTGTTGGGACCGCTATAAACATCGTCATCGTCGTTCTTATTGACAGTAAGTCCGACAACGGACGCTGTAATCGACGATTCTTGAGCTTTCGACACGCCAGGATTCAATGCTGAAAGTCCCAGCCAAGTTAGTGCCAAGGCCGAAACAAAAAAGGTTTGATGGGAAAACTTTTGGGTTTGCATAGGAAGTTGTTCGTTGTGAGTTATTGAATGTTCATGTAGATAGAGTAACTGCGAAAAAGTAGTGTACCGAAAAAGGCGTCTCTCGTCGCTCAATATCTTAGAAGTTTCCGCCATCGATTTGTCACCGCGATTCCGACCGGCGCACGTAGACTCGCAATAGTGGCGTTCGGTCATTTCGATCAATCTCGAAATGTATCGTTTCGACGAGTTCGAAATTTTCTAAGATCGTTTCTTGAAATGTGGCAGATATTTTTGGCGAAAATTCAGGTGTCTCTTTGATCACGATCAAGTTTACTTTCGCGGCAGCGAGTTCTGATTTCAGTGATGGTAGGTCGTCGTACAAGTCCTTATGAAAAAATTCGTACATCACGCCGTTGAAACTTTTTCGGCCAGTCAAGTAACTTACTTCTGGCGAATCCGGAGTCGCGAAAATGGTATCGCCCGGTTTTGTGTGTTGATCGATAACGATCTGCAATTCGTTGTAAACATCGGCTTGACGTGAATCCACCAGCAAATCGCTGCGATGTGTTTTCAGTCGTGCTGTAGGCGTACCTAACAACTGCGTCCGACTGTCAAGCCATGTTGAGGCTGGTTGAAAGGGATAGCCAGCCACCATGGAGATATTCGGCAACGGATTGTGATAGCGAGTGA
>JBGSKR010000360.1:0-3472 GCA_041741135.1 Mariniblastus sp. | reverse complement strand
GGCGGAGCACGGAAAGTGACTTCCATTACCGAGATTTGCGGGATGGAAAACGAAACCATCGTAATGCAGGATATTTTCCGTTATGAAAAATTGGGCGTCGATGAGAATGGACGCGCTAAAGGTCGTTTTCTGTGTACGGGCGTGCGTCCCAAGTGCATGGACAAATTGGAATCGATGGGAATCAAGTTGCCAGCCAGCATTTTTCGCGAACGCGTGATGCTGGAAGATTAGAGTTGGCAGTTGGCAGTTTCCACTCAATTTTTGCACGGCGAAATTGTTTCTGTCTACTGGTAAATCGCCAGCACCAATTAAAAGTAGCTCAAGAAATTGTTTTAAGAGTATTTGACACGAATTACTAAAACGTGAGTGGATTGATTCAGCTTCGATTCGATGTTAGCAACGTAAGAGCCCTTTCATGATGATGTACCTATTTATCGGAGCGATTGCGATCGGCATCGGCGGAATGATTTTCGCTGTGGCACTGATTTTTCAAGGCGGTAATGATCAAGTCGAAGATCGATTGGCCTCGCTGGCAAAAAATGGTGGACGCGGCGTCAGCAAGAACGAGAAAAAATCGAGCAGCCTGCTATCGAGTCCGCTTGATGATGTGCCCAACGCGATCGAAGATTTCGTCAGCCGGTTTCTCAACCTGCGTCGAATTATCGATCAGTCAGGGATGGAATTAACGGTTTACAAATTCGTCGTGATTACGGCGATAGCGGCAGGTGTCGCGGGCCTTGCCTGTTTGATCTTCTCCCCATGGAAATCGTTGGTACCGCTTGCTGTAGGTGCGGCTGGCATCTTGCCGTTGTTTGTGGTCAGTTGGAAACGTAAAAAGCGAATGAACAAATTTAGTTCTCAGCTTCCTGCGGCGTTGGATTTGATGGGGCAAGCTCTACGAGCCGGTCAAAGCTTGCCTGCGGGAATTCAACTGGTAGGCACTCAAATGGACGACCCCATCGGGCCAGAGTTTCATCGAGCGTTTGAGCAACAAAACCTTGGTGTTTCGATCACGGATTCACTCAAAGACATGACCGATCGGATTGACAATCTCGATTTGAGATTTTTTGCTACGGCGGTCATTTTGCAACGTCAGACCGGCGGTGACCTCGCGGAAATCTTGGACAAAATTTCTCATCTAACACGAGAACGTTTTCAAATTAAGGGTCAGATTCAAGCGTTGACCGGCGAGGGTCGAATCTCTGGAATCGTGTTGTTGGCATTGCCGCCGGTTCTGTTCGCTGTGATGCTGAGGTTGAACTACGATTACGTGATGATGCTTTTTGAAGACCCGATGGGGCAGAAGATGTTAATCGGTGCCTGCATCATGCAGCTCATCGGAGCGTTTGCCATTAAGAAAATTATCGATATTAAGGTATAGTGTCGTGGCTATCATACTTTTTGCCTCCATCGATTTCGTTGCTTTGCTGCCGTTCGCACTGTTTGGTGCGATTGCCATCGGTGCCTGGGTGCTGGTGGATATGGTTTTTAACAGCAAAACCAAATCTGAATCCCGTCTTGATCGAATCAGGAAAGGACGTGGCGGCGACGATGAGAAGGAAGGCGGCGGGGCGGCTGAAGGATTCGCACGACTGCTTGAGTCAGCCAGTCCGAAATTCTCGGAAGCGTTGAAGCCGAAATCCGAGAAAGAAATATCAGCGCTTCGTCAAAAACTGAACGAAGCGGGTTTTCGTCATGAGAACGCCATCCCCATGCTCTCAACGCTGAAAGTTCTTGCCGCCGGTTTCGGATTTTTTGTTACTGGAGGTGTTAGCTTAATTGCCAATGGAGTCAACATCTGGTCGTTGGTCTACTCGATGGCCGCTGGTGTTATTTTCATGTTCTTGCCCGAAATGCTTCTCGGTCTGATTGCAGGACAACGCAAACAAAAACTGTTTCTTGGTTTGCCCGACGCGCTTGACTTGATGGTCGTTTGTGTGGAAGCCGGTTTGGGGATGGATCAGGCTCTCCGCCGTGTGGCCGATGAAATGGATACATCGCAGCCGGTTGTGGCTCACGAGTTCAAGCTCTGCAATCACCAGTTGCAAATGGGTTCGACGCGAGAAACGGTGCTCAATGAACTGGGCGACCGAAATGGGGTAGAAGACCTCAAGACACTCGCTTCCGTCATGATTCAAGTCGATCGTTTTGGAACGAGCGTTGGCAAAGCGTTGCGAGTTCAAAGCGAGGCGATGCGCACGCGTCGTCGTCAAATTGCCGAAGAGAAAGCCTCAAAGACTGCCGTGAAGCTGATTTTTCCGCTGGTGCTGTTTATCTTTCCAGGTATCTTCGTCGTCCTGGTCGGTCCCGCTGCGCTCACGATGGTCAATGAAATGTTGCCCATGATGGGCAAGTAAGACATGCTGGCATCGAACCGTCGCTAGAGAGCAGCAGTCGTCTGAAAAATCCACGGTTTGGCAACCGTGGTGGCTACAGCAAACGTCAACTCTAACTCGACTTCTTTTTGGGAAACGATGGATCGGATTTTGATCGCGAATAATCTTGCTCGCCAACTTGCGATTCGTTTGGCTCGTCGTCGCTGACGATCCGCAAATGTGAGGCGCCCGCGATTGCGACAGCGGACTCTGAATGGGTTGGCGAGCGTTCATCCGCTTCGTTCGACTGCGAACTGTTGGCGCCCGGTTTCTGTTTGCCGAAAAATTTACCTAACGGACTTGCGAGAATTGCTGGCAAAAGAATCAGATCGCCGATCAACGCCACCATCAACAGACACAACATCAGGACACCGAAGCGTTGCGTCGGCGTGAATGTGCTCAATGAAAACGCGGCCAGTCCAAGTCCACCGATCAGCGTCGTTTGTGTCATCGCCGTTGCCACTCGGCTGTAAGCCTCTTTGACTGCGGCCACGCGGCTGCGACCTTCACCCGTTTCCAATCGATACCAGTTCAAAAAGTGAATCGTATCATCGACCGCAACCCCCATGGCGACGCTCGCGGTCATCATCGATCCGATATCGACTTCGATTCCGAAATGACCCATGAAGCCAAACACCACGACCAAGGGAAAAACATTTGGAATCATCGCGACCAGGCCGCCGCGGATATTTAGCAAATTGGTCAGGCGGACTGGTGCGTGCCAATCACGCAAAAGGATCATCATCACGAAAGAGATCATCACAAAGGCGAGTCCGATACTTTCGATCAAGCTTTGCAGAAGCGCGCGTTGAGCTTTGTAGACAATAGGTACGATACCGGTGTAAATCGTCGCGATATTGACGTTTTCACCGGCCTTTTTGCGAGCCATCGCCGTCAATTCGCCAGCCACCGGTAAGTTTGTTTTGGGATCAACGAGGAACTTATGATCGCGAGCGTCGACGAAAGTTTGCGCGTGCTCGGCGATGAATATTGGATCGAATAACGGATCGTCTTCGATCAACACGGTGCAATCGAAACCCTTGATAACTTTCGCGAAATTTTTTGCCTCGAAATATGCTTTTCGTTTTTCCAATTCT
>JBGSKR010000359.1:0-5313 GCA_041741135.1 Mariniblastus sp. | reverse complement strand
CAGAGCAGTTGTTGGCAGGAAATCCCGAGTACCAAGCCCAGTTCGAGGCTTGGCAGAAGATGGGGGATCGACTTCGTCGTTTGCCGCGATACCAATTGCGGCCGGAAGTCTCCGGAAAAGTGCTTGAGGAAATTTCGAAGCGACAGGCATTGGTTGCGAAATCGGTGACTGGTTCGGCGAGCGTTGCGAATTCCCATGGGAGTTTAGGTGAAAGCTCGGTTGTCGATGTCGCGTCGAAGTTTGGCACCGTAGAATCTCATGCGTCGAATTCGAGTGGAGCTTCAGTGAAGTTTAATTGGCGAGGTGGTCTGGTCGCGATTGCGTCGTTGGCGGCGCTGTTGTTGGCAACTTTGTTTGTGTTTCCCAATCTGGTGAACAACCCAAGTGATGCGGTGCGACTGGCTGAGCGTGATGAGGTCACGCCGAACAAGCGTCTGGAAATCGGCAAGGACGCGACTCCCCGTGCAGACTCGGCTTCCGCTAAGTCTGCGGCTGCCGCATTTGAAGAAACTCACGATGCTCGCGAATCAGGCGAGTCATTTGAGGGGGGCGAGTTGGAATCGTTTCATCTAGAAAGTAAATCGGCAGCCAGCGGCGGTGAGTCTCCTGAAATGCTTCTCAAGAACAAGGGTAATCAAAGTTCCGCAGATGGTGCAGGCCGAAAGAACGGACTGGCAACGCAGTCTACTGAAGATAAGATGTGGCTTGAGCCTACGGGCCGGTCTGGCGAGCAAAGCCGAATGTCGCGCGCTGCGATGGGTGCTGGACAAGAGATGACACCAAAGCCTGCCAGCGAACTTGCGGATGAGTCACGTCCGATGGCAAAAAAAGAGGCTGGCGGTTTCGGGTCAGAAAACACAGAGCTTGCTTCCGTTGCCGATGAACAGCAGCCGCAGTTCGGATCACTGGCGATTCCTTCAGTCGCTGCTCCAACCACCGCCCCACTAGCTGCCCCTCTAACCAACGATTTGGCTGGCAATGCGAGCAGTTTCTCGGCATCTGCTTCTGCTGCGCTTGCGGATGAAGCTGTGGCAGTTCCTCCACTCCAGCAAATTTTGTGGATCGACGTGGATGCCGAGGTTTTGCTTGCTGGTGAAGCTGAAGAAAGCGCGTTGCCCGCCTTGACGATGGTAACCCAAGCGCTTCAGCGAAACTCAATCACGATGGTTCTGGATTCTTCGGAAACCAGCCTGTTCGATCAGAACGCTGTTTATCGTGATGCACCGGACGAAAAGTTCAAAAACGACGCGGGCCAATCGCCAGCCGAACAAAGTGCCTTGCAATCATTGGATGGCAAAGCAACGCCTGGGTCGCGAGAAAAAGCTCTCAGTGCTCGCGTTCAATCTGCTCAGCTTCAATCGCTGAAATCGACGGTGCCCACCGACTCACCAGCCGGTGTCGAAGCCATCACGGTCGTCGCGACCGCAGAGCAGATGAAACAAGCCGTGATTGAAATTTCCAACAACGCGAAAGTTTCAGGTTTCGAGATTCCGCGTCAGCGAGTGGCGGCTCAGCGTCTACGGCCGTATCCGTTGTCGAATACTCGAGGTCGAGAATTAGTTGTGGGAAATGAAGGCGAACGGTCCGGCGACAAGCAACAATTGGAAGGTGTTGCTGATGGTGATGTCACTGCTGGTAGTCGGCAGCGTGGCAATGGAGACATGGACAAAAAAGTTGCTGAGCAATACGACGACAAGATCGTGAGCAATTTCAACTCCGATTCGCCTGATAATTCGTTGGAAGAATTGGACTCGGAAGCATTGAAATTTAGTGGGGTTGCCCCCGCCGATTTGCTTAATGAAGCAGATGATGAAGCAGATGTGGCGAAAGCGAATCTTGCCGAGAACAGGCCAGGAAAAGTTGCAGCAAAAGAGTCAGAGAAAAAACCAACTAACGATCAATCTCCCGGTAAAGCACAGCAGCCCCAGCCAAGCGGACTGGAACCGACGGCGCCCGAATCGCAAGTACCCAAATTTGAATCCAACCTGGGACAGAGTCGGTATTTCGGATCGGGGCTTTCAGGAAAGCCGTCGCTCGCTCGCCAGTCCGAGCTTGAAGCCATTGATCGTTGGTTCGATGGTTCAAATCTCGACGCCCGTGTGGACGACAATGTTGAGGAACGAGCGAACGATAAATCGATTCGTCCCGATTCCGTTTCTCCACCGGATCCGACTGCTCCACCGCAGGTTCAATACTTGCTGCTCATCCGCACTTCCGCCGCTGCGGATCAAAGACCGTAATGGACGCACCATTCATCGACCTTGCAAGCGCAGACGATTCAGCGGAACGTAATACTTCTGATAGTGCTTGCCGTCGGTGTAGCGAGTTCCATTCGATGAAGCAACCAGAATCGTTGCACGCTTGGAAATGCGATTGACGACTCCCGTTAGTAATTTGCCTTCGAAATCAAACGTGACCGTCGCACCAACCGAGATTCCTAATTTCTTACGAGCTATTTCACGAGGCGTCAGCAATTGGTGATGTGACTCAAGGTGTCCAAAAAAACGCCGCACAATTTCGCGGAATGGATCGGTCGCACAGTTTGATCGATCCCACAGCAGCATCTCAATCAAATGGATCATCTCGTGTTCCATGATCCGCTGCAGTGCCTCCAGTCGGTTGTTGCAAATCAAGCCGCCGACTTTCGCGGATGAATCGATCTTATCGATCTTGAATGTTGCAAACAGCGGCGTTGTCGCCACCGCGATTTCAAATTCGACGTGTGGGTCTCGACCGCGAGTTTTATGTCGCGTGGTCATGCCGCCCGACGAGGTCATCCGCGTCGACAACCGAAATGCCAGCGGCTTGATGGAAACGTTTTCGCAAACCGATCCCACCAGCCCATCAAAATAGTGCTCGTCGATCGCATGAAACACGGTGCCCAAATCTTCGCTCGATAGCGAACTGAAATTGACGTTGCTGATGTGAGCGGAGTTGCGAAGCACGTGATTGAAAACCGCCGTACGCAGCTTCGAACGTTCTCCATCGTCTAGCTTCTGGGCGGTCACGATGGAGAGCAAGCAATGGGCGGCGTCGGGAGAAGACGATTTCTTTTTCACGGAGGTTTGCTGACGAGCGGAAAGTTACGAAGGGACAAGAATTTTTTAGGTTAAGGCTCTTGCCAAAACGACGAGGCCCGACAGTCAATCATGGCCCCAATGTAGCGATTTTGGCTCGACAGATCGAGTTAAGCTGGCACGGGAAAACGGATTTTGATTGCTTTTTCTGGCCTGCACAAGAAGAATTACCGATACAGATGCAAGCACAACATTTTGTGTTGACAAGTTAAGAAATATCCATATATTGGGTGCTCTTCACTTTTGAACAACGGTTTTCGGGCCTCACTTGACGCCCGTTAGCCTGAGAAATCAGGTTCGCAAAAGAGCTTGGCAAATGTTTTCTTGGCCGGCGGCCAAAAATCTGTGTTTCCAGCTCGTGGCACGCAAAAATGGCAGTCCCAGCGATCCGTTGAGAGGTGGCGACGGCAACCAGGTTAGAGGCTATTCACACGAGCGGAAAATCCGCGATTTTGGAAAACTCGCCCTCTTCATCAGCTAACGGTACGGACACAAATTGTTCTGGCTGAAAAAAAGGACTTTATCGGAATCAATGCGACCAAAGGTGTCACGGGTTCCCTCCACATTGATTGCTGTGAACTCATCATTGGAAGCCACCGCGGTTTGAGTTGTTTTTGCTCGGGTAAATTCGAAGCTCGATTTTTGGAGCTCAGAAACTCAAATTCATGATTCGGAAACTTTTATCGGATAACAAAGCGCGACCGGCATTTTTCTTCTTTTTCGACAACTTCGACACTCGCGGAAAACCACTCACCACTTTCATCAGGTCGAACGAGTCATGGACAACACTACCAACAGGAATCTCGACGGAATGTTAAACAGCACCACACAGCAAACAATGAATGTTATCAAACGTGATGGACGGCAACTCTCGTTCAATGCCCAACTGATCACGCGAGCGATTGAAAAAGCGTTCTGTGCTGAACTCGGAAAACAGGATCGCAGCGAACTCGATACTGGGTTGCTCGCCGAAATCGAAGGCATCACTGTCGCCGTGACCAAGCAAGTTCGTGGCGAATCTGAAACCGAAGGCGGCGTTTCCGTCGAGCACATCCAAGACGTCGTCGAACGCGAGCTGATGAAAGCCGAACACTTCTCCGTCGCACGCCGATACATTCTCTACCGCGCCGAGCACAATAAAATCCGCCAGCTTCGCGCCGAAGAACGCATGGAAAGCGAAGAGCCGTTTCCGTCGATCATGGTGAACCGCGACGGCAAACAAGAGAACATCGATTTTGATCGCTTGCGCGGACAAGTCGAAAATGCTTGTGCCGGTTTGGACGCGACTTGTTCTTCGAGCGAGCTGCTCGAAGAAGTCGAGAAACAATTTTATAACGGCATCACCCCCAAAGAGATCGGTCGCTCGATGGTGTTGG
The DNA here is from genome assembly GCA_041741135.1 of Mariniblastus sp. GTDB lineage: Bacteria > Planctomycetota > Planctomycetia > Pirellulales > Pirellulaceae > Mariniblastus. The sequence goes on along the minus strand of JBGSKR010000359.1, from coordinate 860 downwards.
CGGCTCGTGCTCGTATCGAGAATGATCCCGACTACGATACAGTCGCAGGACGTTTGGTGCTGAACATTATCTACCGTGAGTCGTTGGGAAAATCGGCCGCCACCGGAGATGTGATCGATTTGTACCGCGAGAAGTTTGCGGAATTTGTGCAGACGGGTATCGACGCCGGTCGCATTTCACCGGAACTCGCCAGTTTTGATCTTCCACGTTTGGCCGATGCGATCGTCGCTCAGCGTGACGAGCTGTTCCCCTACCTTGGTTTGCAAACGATCTACGATCGGTACTTGTTGCACATCGACGGTCACCGCTTCGAAGCCCCACAGTATTTCTGGATGCGGGTCGCGATGGGGTTGTCGCTGTTGGAAGATAACAAAACCGATCGAGCGATCGAGTTCTACAACATTCTTTCTTCGTTCCGGTTTACCTCCGCGACGCCGACTCTGTTTAATTCGGGAACGCTTCATCCGCAATTAAGTTCCTGCTATCTCAGCACCGTTTCCGACGATTTGGACAGCATCTTCAAACAGATCGGTGACAACGCAAAACTTTCCAAATGGGCTGGCGGATTGGGCAATGACTGGACGAGCATTCGTGCCACGAATTCCCACATCAAAGGAACTAATGGTCAGAGCCAAGGTGTGATTCCGTTCCTTAAAGTCGTCAGTGATACAGCGGTGGCGGTGAACCAAGGCGGCAAGCGTAAAGGCGCCGTCTGTTCGTACCTCGAATCGTGGCATCTGGACATCGAAGAGTTTCTCGATCTTCGCAAAAACACCGGCGACGAGCGCCGCCGCACCCACGACATGCACACCGCGAATTGGATTCCCGATTTGTTCATGCAGCGTGTGACCGAGGAAGGT
>JBGSKR010000358.1:0-3555 GCA_041741135.1 Mariniblastus sp. | reverse complement strand
TCATTTTGAAAAAACTTCAAGCTGCGATGAAAGCGATGCCAGTTTCAAGTAACTCTCCACGAAGGATTCTGGATGTGGGTTGCGGTGATGGTTTGTTGTTTGACAAACTTCAATCGTTCGGAACTGTTACGGGAGTCGAAGGCAATCCGCATACGATGTCAGCGAGCAGCAAATGGCGAAATCAAATTCATTGCGGATGGTTCGATGAACATTATCGCCCTCCGAATAGGTTCGACGCGATTTTGATGCTGGATATTCTCGAACACATGCCCGCTCCACTTGACGCCCTCAAGCACGCGCGAACGTTGCTGCATGAAGAGGGCGTACTGATTGCCACCGTGCCCGCGTTCATGACTTTGTGGACCAGTCATGATGATCTCAATCATCATGTGATTCGATATACGCGAAAAGATTTCGAGCCGCTGCTGCGAGACAGCGGATTCGCGATCACCGAATCGCGATATCTGTATCACTGGACTTGCCCTGTGAAGTCGGCGATCAGGCTTAAGGAAAAATGGTTTGGTGCCAACCCCGCATCGCCTACCGTTCCGCCGGCTTGGGTCAATCAAATTTGCTATGGATTGTCGCGGCTGGAACAGGCGACTCTTTCTAAGCTTCCGATGCCGTTTGGTAGTTCGCTGCTGGTGGTTGCCAGCCCGCAGGATTAGAACCCAGATCGACGGACAGGAATGTCGATCGTACTGAAAGAGCGGCGACGGACAGGAATGTCCATCGTACTGAAGGTTACTTTTTTGGGGAGAGCGTTGTACAATCGGACTTTTGTCGACCGATCCAAATGAAGGTGTAATTTGTCCGCCAGTCCAGATTCTAATGCCATTGATGAAGTCTCCTCTGACTCCTTCCCGTTAAAAAGGCTGACGGATTCGATCTTCGCTTGCCCTGCCGTTCAGTCCGATGCCGATGTTGCGTTTGATCTGAAATCAGAATTGCGTCGGTCATTGGCAAGCCCCCATTTTTATCCGGCTTTGTCGGAGTCCGTTTTTCCTGGAGATCGGATCGCGATTTCGCTGCAACCCGGATTACCAGACGCTAAATTGGTGTTAACAATACTCGTTGAACAGTTGACGGATGCCGGTGTCGATCGTAAAGACATTGCAGTCGTTGTCGACCGCACACTGGCAGCAGAGTTGGGAGTTTCGATATCGGAAATTGACATTGCAACCGATAGCGAACGAAATGAACCATCGCTCGCTCATCGAATTCCTCTGACGGGAGGCGAAGTTGCCGTCCATGTTCACAATCCTGACAACCACTCATCGCTTTCTTATCTGCTGGCAAATCAAGCAGGAGAACCCGTCCATCTCAATCGATTGTTGGTCGATGCCGACACCCTGATTCCAGTTGGTATTGCCAATTCTGCCAGCGATGGATTGCCAATTGATGCGATCTATCCGGAATTTTGTTCGACGAGTGTACGTGAGCGATTCGCCGACGATGCGAGCAGCGTAGCAGAGCGTCGTGGCGAGATTCGAGAAGCCGTAGAAACACTCGGCGCTTTTTATGCGATTCAGTTGGTCGCCGGTCCGGGAGGACGCGTTCAAGGAATTTTCTCAGGCAGTCGCGAGGAAGTTCGCGAAATGGCTCAAGCTCGGAACAGCGACCTATGGTCGATCAACGTGGGCCGCGACGCTGAGATTGTTGTGGCGACCATTGAAAGTAGAACGGGCACTGCCAGTTGGGATGATTTTGTGATGGCGATTCTCAACGCAAGTCAAGTTTCGACACTTGAGGCTCCTATCATCGTTTGGTGTGATCTCGTGGCGAAACCAACCGCTCAAATCCGTGCTGCCTGCATGGCTCAATTCGAAGATCACTCAACGAAGAAAATGACGGGCAAAATGAGGCACTTTGCCGCCGTCATGCAAGATCGTCGCATTTACTTGTACTCGGGGCTAAAGCGTGGGCAAACCGAAGCTCTCGGAATTGGACACATCGAAACGATTGATGACATTCTCAAGATCGCTGAGCCATTTGATCGCGGTTTGTTGTTGCGAGACGCGCAGCGCTGCCAGATCAAAGGTGAAGCGCAATGAGCAACATCGATTCAGAGTATCTTGCCCTTACCCAAACCGGTGGCTACGCGGAGCTGCTGGGTCGAACGACGATTTCGATGCGGGGCGCAGACCGACAAAAGTTGCTGCACAGTTTCTGCACTGCTGACATTAAATCGCTGGCAGAGGGCGAGACTTGCGAAGCGTTTGTGCTTAACGAAAAAGGCAAAACGATTGCTCATATGCTTGTTCTTTCGCTGGCTGATCATCTGTTGCTTTCGACGACGGCAGGACAAGCACAGTTGCTGATCTCGCACTTGGATAAATACATCATTCGCGATGACGTAACGTTAAGTGATCTTTCCGAATCGACGTGTTCGTTTTTTGTTGGTGGCGAGGAGGTTGACCAGCTATTGCTCAAGCTGGTTCCCAAGTTGCCGGAAAAAAACAAGGTTGCAACCCAAGTTGTTACAAGCTTCATGGTCAGTATTGCCAACGTGGAAATTGCCGGATGGGGATATTTGATTGTCATCGAATTCGGTAACCGAGAATGCCTTGAGCGATCTCTGACTGAAATCGGGCTAACGATAGCTTCGCCTGATGCTCTCGAGATCGTGAGGGTCGAGCATGGCACGCCGTGGTTTGGTATCGATATCGACGATCGGAATCTGCCACAGGAAGTCCAACGCGACACTGAAGCAATTTCATTCACCAAAGGCTGCTATCTCGGACAAGAAACGGTGGCTCGCATCGACGCGATTGGTCATGTGAATCAGTTGCTGGTGCGACTTCTGTTTTCGAGAAGCCAGTTGCCCGCCCCTGGAAACGAATTGTTTTCTGAGGAAAAGTCGGTTGGTCGGATTACGTCGGTGGCGCAAACTCCCGCTGGAGCGATGCTGGGAATGGGCTATGTCAAGCGCGCTTTTGCCAGTCCGGGCGTACAACTGCAAGCTGAACAAGGCTCGGCCACCGTTGCTGCGGTTGCAAAATTTTGAACGAGCAAAATTTTTCGGGCGAGAGTGTCTAACTACCCAACTTGGTCGCTAGCACTCGTTGATGTTGACCATCAATGTGAAATTTTTTAGCTTCATGAGCTGGCAACACTGAAGTCTTCTTAAAAAATGCTGGTTTATCATGGATGCATGCACCACTGTCTCGCTTATTTTGATCGCGGACGGTGATACTGCGGTATGGAACGACCGCGCTTTCCAAGCCTGGGTTGCTGAATCGGAATACCGAGACAAATTCGGGGCAGTACAGCTTATCGTTGTCGACAAACCAAAAATATCCTCCGCTTCTGTTGGCGAAGTTTCCGGGAAGGGTGGGTCCGAGGAGGAACTGCCGCTTTATTGCCACAATCTTGTTGCCGCAGTCAACCAGGCGAAGCACCAAACATTGGTTTTCGTCGACGCTCCGTTGGCAACCAATCGAGAAGGAGTTTTCGCGATCGAACGCCTGAACTGGGTGATTGGCCAAGCTAAGCCATCAGCCGCTTTCTCGTTTTTCGAGTGCAAGACAACGTCATCGAAATTTCGATCCATGT
>JBGSKR010000357.1:0-2420 GCA_041741135.1 Mariniblastus sp. | reverse complement strand
TAAACTAAGGGTATGAATGAATCTAAAAAACTTCTCAGCTTCCTAGTTAAAGATGAATTTTCACTGAATGAAAGTGAAATTCAAAATCATGCTGCAACTGTGGCCCAGGAACAAGCAGATGAAAATGGCTGGACTTCAATTTTAGTGAAGTTGTCAGGTACACCTTATATTTTGGAGGATAAATTTAAATGCTATCCATTCGACGTTTTTGGGAATGATGGTGGTAATCAAAGTAATGGTTCGTCGGATTCAGAGGATGAGTTTACTCACACGTCTGGCGGTCATGGTATCGCGGCACAACCCTCCCTTTAATAATTAATAAAATTTTTGAAATGATTTATCACGCGGAAATGGTTGGCCGAGCTGCCAAGCGGGCGTTGGTCGTTGTCGATGTTCCGTTCCCGATCAACCATCAAGGCGTTTACCAAACAGTGATGGCTGCGGGACGAATGCTAAAAGAGACTCGTTGTCAGGCGGTTAAACTCGAAGGCGGTGCCGACCAGGCCGACGTGATTCGAGCACTCGTCACGGCGGGGATTCCTGTGATGGCTCATGTGGGATTGCGACCGCAAACGGTTCACAGCATGGGTGGCTATCGCGTGCAGCGAGATGAGCAGAAGCTGCTCACCGATGCGACGTCGGCTCAAGAGGCAGGAGCGTTTGCGGTCGTACTCGAGTGCATTCCTGCGTCGATTGCTGCGAAGCTAACTAAGGAGCTGAGAATTCCGACGATTGGAATTGGAGCCGGTGCCGATTGCGACGGTCAAGTCCTCGTCGTCAACGATGTGCTGGGAATGACGGGCGGATATGTACCCAGTTTTGTGAAGCCATACGCGAGTCTGAAATCAGTGATCGGGGATGCGGTACAAAACTGGTGCGAGGATGTTCGACAGTCAAAATTTCCAGACGATGAGCATTCGTTTTAGGTGATTGAGGAATCCAAATTGTAAGTGTTCCCTGATTGTAGCCGGACTCGTGAGAGTTCGGAAATTCTACAAGCAGATAACACCGAAGTCTCACGACTTCGGCTACGAATTATGTCGATAACCGACATTTTTCAAAATCACTGTGAACGGTTACACCAAATTTCTAGCCACAAAAAACACAAGACTCACAAAAAACAGTTGGACAAATTAATTTCTACAGTTTGACGAGTTGTCTTTTGTAAGAGTTGTCTTTTGTGATTGTTTGTGTCATTTCGTGGCGAGAAAAAATCCTGAAACGGCTGGCAGCGATTTCTGTGAGGAAAGAATTGGCTTCGGTCACAAAATAAACCGGCTCAGGTCTTCATCATCGGCGACTTTTTTCAGTCGCTGACGTACATATTCTGCGTCGATGGTAACGGTTCCATTTTCCATCTCTGGTGCGTCGAAGCTTAATTCTTCCAGCAGATGTTCGAGAATCGTGTACAACCTCCTGGCTCCGATGTTCATCGTCGTCGAGTTGACTCGGTCGGCGACGGAAGCCAATTCTTCAATCGCTTCGTCCGTGAATTCAAGCTCGATGCCTTCGGTTTTTAGTAGCGATGTATACTGTCGCGTCAACGAGTTCTTTGGTTCAGTCAGAATGCGAACGAAATCGGCTTTGGTTAAATCATTCAGCTCGACACGAATCGGGAATCGGCCTTGCAACTCAGGCATCAACTCGCTGGGTTGATGTTTGTGAAACGCACCGGCGGCGATGAACAAAACGTGATCGGTTTTGATATAACCGTGCTTCGTTTGGACGGTGGTTCCTTCAACGATTGGTAACAAATCGCGTTGAACGCCTTGGCGAGAAACGTCTGCGGATTTGCTGTCGCTGGCAATAATCTTGTCCAGCTCATCGAGAAAAATGATGCCAGAGTTTTCGGCGAGCTTGATTGCTTCCACGTTGATTTTCTCAACGTCCAGCAAGGCGTCGCATTCTTGATCAAAGATAACCTTTCTCGCGTCGGCGACGGTCAGTTCGCGAGTGACACGCGAGGTCGGCATGATTTTTTCCAACATGCCTTGGAAATCCATGTCCATTTGCTCGACACCGATGCCACCCATCATGACAGGACTGGCTTTTTGTTCGATGGTAAGCTCGACTTTACGCTGATCCAACTCGCCGTCGTTAAGCATCTTTTCCATTTTCGCTCGCGTGCGATCGTAGGACGATTTCTCGGCAGAGGGCACATCCGCGGCCGAAGTATCTGAATTCAGCGATTCGGCATTTGACTGGCTATCCGAAGGGTTGGCGACGACGTCAAAAGGTTCAAGCACCGAAGAAGTGTTAGCGCAATCGACAGGCTTCGGGCACAGCATATCCAGCAAGCGTTTGTTGGTGCGCTGCGTCGCTTCGGCGGTAACGATCTCTCGTTCGCGATCACGAATTAGTGAAATGGAATTGTCGAGCAGTTCCCGCACCATGCTTTCAACATCTCGCCCATAATAGCC
>JBGSKR010000356.1:0-6209 GCA_041741135.1 Mariniblastus sp. | reverse complement strand
ATCCGGTGGTTCGGATTGAGTTTCGAACGTTTGAAGTAGACTCTCATTATCACGTGCCGTTGCTACTGAACCCGTTCGGGTATTCGACGTATCGTGGCAGCTAAAACAATGGTAACCGTTTACGCGTTGAGCCGCTGGGCTCCTTCAACCGAGATAAATATTCGATTGCCCTCAACCATAAACTTTGCAAAACCTATCTCAAAGACTCCGCGATTCTCCGCTCCTCCGCCACTCCGCGTTTTAAACCGCCATGAAACTAGCATTGCATAAAATCATTTTGGAAGGTTTTAAAACGCGGAGAAACGGAGGATCACGGAGAAAAAGTTATGGAATGAAGTAAAAAGAAAAAGAAGTCATCACCCTTACCAATACAGATTCATCACCCTACGACTTCCTCAAAACTTGGAAGGCGTGAACCGTTACAAAACAATTAACATTCCTTTCAACGAGACATAAGCGATGGAGAACACCATTTTTCTGGACGACGACGCGGACTTGAATGTTCTGAAAAACAAGAAAGTCGCGATCATTGGCTACGGCATTCAAGGACGCCCGCAAGCGCTCTGCATGAGAGACAGCGGGCTGGATTTAGTGATCGGAATCGGTTCCAAAACTCGCGATTCGTGGGCGGCGGCCGAAGAAGATGGGTTTCAACCCGTGTCGATTTCAGAAGCGACCGCGGCGGCCGACCTGGTTTACATTCTGCTGGCTGATCCACCGCAACCGGAAATCTACTACGCATCGATTCACGATCATCTCAAACCAGGTAGCACGCTTGCGTTTTGTCATGGCTTCAATGTTTTGTACGGCGCGATCAAGCCGCCAGACAATGTGAATGTTGTGCTGTTTGTACCCAACGGTCCTGGGCACACGGTTCGGCAGAAATACCTCGATGGTTCAGGAATTTATGGCGCGATTTCGGTCGAGCAAGACGTGACGGGAAACGCTCTTGAGATGGTACTGGCGCTGGCGAAATCGGTCGGCAGTCTGCGAGTCGGTTCTGTTGGAGTTACGTTTCAGCAGGAAACCGAAGGCGATAACTTTGAAGAACAAGTTTTATACGGTGGCGTGATTCACCTGATGAAAGCAACTTTCGAAACCATGGTTGCCGGGGGTTACCCGCCCCATTTTGCTTACGCCAAAGCCATTCGCTCGTTACGAACCGTCGTCGATGTGATGGACAGTATCGGCATTGAAGAATACATTTCCCGGCGCAGTAGTCGGACTTGCGAATTCGCGGTTCGTCAAAGTGGCCCGCGCGTGGTCAACTACGATGAAGTGCAAAAGATATTTGATGAGACCGAGTGCGGTGAGTTTGCGGCCAACTGGATGCAGGAATGGGCGCTGGGTATGCCTCGCTTGCATCGAATGCGCCGCACAGGGGCCGATTCGCTGATGGAGAAAACGGGTCAAGAATGGCGCGAGAAATTTGGTGAAGGTTAATCCATGATCTCAGTGGAAATTGCCCAACAGGCCACCGCACAGCGATCCAGCGAGTTGCTCGACTTTACGCAGCGGATTGTTGCCACGCCCAGCATGTCGGGACAGGAGGGCGATGTCGCGGCATTGATCATGGAAGAAATGAAACGATTGCATTACGACGAAGTCTGGGCGGATGAAGTCGGCAACTTGATCGGCAAAATCAACGGCGACCGCGGGCCGACAATTTTGTTGAATGGGCACATGGATGTCGTCGATCCGGGGCCGCCGGCAGGGTGGAGCTATCCGGCCTTCAGCGGTGAAGTTGTCGCCGGCGAGTTGTGGGGGCGCGGATCGGTCGACATGAAAGGTCCCGTTGCGTCGATGATCTATGGCGCGGCCCAGTTCAAGCAATTGGGAGTTCGACCGCCCGGCGACGTATTCATGACGGTTGCCGTGATGGAAGAGATTGGCGGACTGGGAACGCAAGCGATGATGCAAGCGTTTCTGGCTAAATCTCTGCGCATCGAAGCGGCGATTGTGGGTGAACCAAGTCGCTGCGAATTGCGATTGGGCCATCGAGGTCGGATGGAAGTCCAAGTCAAATTTTCTGGCAAGTCCGCCCATGCCAGCGTGCCTGAGTTAGCCATCAATCCGCACTTTGCCGCAGCCCATTTTTTGCAGCGGCTGGGAGAGGTACCGCTCCGTTTTGATCCCGTGCTAGGCCGATCCACCATCGCTCCGACGTTGTATGTGACCGATCAGCAGAGCGCCAACGTGATTCCGAGCGAAGTCACGGTGTTTCTTGATTGGCGAAACGTTCCTGAAGAAACGACGCAGATCGCGGTTGAATTGATCGAAAATCTAGTTGGTGAAGTTTTGAAGCTGTCGCGGCAGGATTCGGCACAGTCAAGTTCTGCGATTGCAGATAAAAATGCAGCAACTTCAAAGGATGCTTTATCGGCAAGCGTTCGTGTGAGCGAGGCGTTGCTGACCACTTACACGGGCGCGACGCGAAATTTTGCGGCAGTATTTCCTGCCTTTTCGACCTTGCCAGATTGCGGAATCGCTTTAGCGGCGCAAGCGGCGATTGAGCGATCGATGGGACGACCGGCCGCGCCAAGTGTTTGGAAATTTGCGACCGACGGCGGTCATTTGATGGCAGCAGGAATTCCGACAATCGGCTTTGGGCCGGGGGATGATCGGTTAGCTCATACCAATCAGGAACGCATCTCAATCTCTGAACTCAATTCCGCGACGGCCACGTATGCTCCGCTGATCGTGGCCATGGCGGACGGGAATTTGTTTGAATGATTGAAAATCTGGACCCTGTGGTTTTTTACTGCCTCATCGGTGGATTTTCATTTTTGATTGCCGTGACGATTCTGGTGGCATTGTCAAAAGCATATTGGCCTGAGAATAAGACGCTTGGAAAAGTTTGGCAGATTCTTGGCGGATGGTGGCTGTTGAGTGTTCTGTTGGGAACCGCGTGCTTAGTCGGTTCGACGGGGCTCGTCATTTTCTTCTTCTTTGTCAGTCTGCTGGGACTGAAAGAATTTCTGGACGCCCAGAAACTGTCATTTGTGGGGCCGCTGGAAAAACTGGCTTTGGTGGCGATCGTCACGGCTCATTACACTTTTATCTTCCTCGGCTTGAAGAACTTCTATTTGTTTATTCTGCCGTTGATGACGTATGTCTATGTGCCGTTTTTGATGCTTCGTCGACGGAAAATCGATGACCTCGTGCAAAATCTGTGGGCCACGCAAAGTGGTGTCATGCTTTGTGTGTACTTTTTGAGTTTTGCTCCGGGATTGTTGTTTTTGAATGTCAATCCAACTGCAGTTCGTGAAATCGAGCCGGTTGCCGCTTTTCTGTTTCTGTTCATCACCACGGAGATGAATGATGTTTTTCAGTTTATTTCCGGCAAGTCTTTTGGACGACGAAAGTTGGCCGAGGAGATTAGCCCAAACAAAACTGTTGCAGGATTTATCGGTGGAATTGTGTTGACGTCTTTGTTGTCGGCGATCCTCGCTCCGATGATCTTGGATTTGAATATTTGGCAATCGGTTCTGTTGGGCGGATGCATTTCTCTCAGCGGAATTTCTGGTGATTTGATGTTTTCATCGATCAAGCGAACCGCAGGCGTCAAAGATTTTAGTCAACTGATTCCGGGGCATGGCGGTGCGTTGGATCGTTTTGATAGCATGGTGTTTACGGCTCCAACACTGTACAGCCTGATTTTTATTTTTATTCACACTTGAGAATCGATGGCACTCGAAGACCGCCGACCTGTCAAAGCGCGATCCATTTCCGTATTCAAAGTTCTTGCGCCGTGGTTGGCAAAGACCAACGTGACGCCGAATCAAATTTCGGTTTTGAGCGTTTTGTTTTCGCTGTTGCTGCCGATCTCGTTTTGGTATTTTCCGGCTGGGTCGTGGCTCGCTTCGATTGTCGCGATTGTTGGAATTCAACTTCGCTTGATCTGCAACCTGTTGGATGGAATGGTTGCCGTAGAGGGTGGCAAGAAGAGCTTGCTCGGTGACGTCTACAATGAGTTTCCCGACCGAATTGCCGATACGCTGATTCTGACCGGCGTTGCATTGGCGGCTCCGTCAGATGACATTTTGCTCGCGCTGGCGCTCGCAGCTTCGTTCTTCGCGGTGATGACGGCTTACACACGAGTATTGGGCGCAGCCGTTGGCACGCAGCACTACTTTTCGGGACCGATGGCGAAACAGCATCGCATGGCTTTGCTGACGGTGGCGCTCGTGGCGATCCCGATCATCAAAGAAAGCGTGCCTCCGAGCAGTGTGCTCAAGATCGTCTTGATCGTGATTTGCGTGGGATGCGCTGTGACCGTCATTCGACGACTGGTTCAAATATCGAGCGAGCTCAAAAGTCGTTCTCCATCGACATAGATAAAGAGACGTGTTCGTGAATTAGGTAATCTATTCCTTCTTGCTCCAGCCGTCCTTGAGGGTCACGGTGCGGTTGAAGATCGGTTTGCCGGGCGTGCTATCGACCGAGTCGACGCAGAAGTAACCGTTGCGTTCGAACTGAAATCGGTCGCCGATTTTCGCGTCCGCCAGCGAGGGTTCCAGTTTCGCATTCTTGAGAATGGTCAAGGCATTCGGATTGATCATGTCTTTCCAGTCTTTGCCTTCCGGGACGTCGCTAGGGTCTTCAGCTTCAAATAATTGGTCGTACAAGTGGACTTCTGCGTTGATCGCGTGCTCGGCGGAAACCCAATGGATCGTCCCTTTGACTTTGCGTCCGTCGGGTGCTTTACCACCATCGGTTAGTGGATCGTAGGTGCAACGCAGTTCGCTTGGATTGCCATCATCGTCTTTGATGACTTTATGGCATTTGAGGAAATAGGCGTATCGCAAACGAACTTCGTTGCCGACGGTCAGGCGAAAGAATTTTTTAGGAGCGTCTTCCATGAAGTCTTCTTGTTCGATGTACAGTTCTCGTCCGAAAGGTATTTCGCGGGTTCCGGCCGATTCGTCTTCCGGATTGTTGACCGCCGATCTCATTTCCGATTCGCCTTCGGGATAATTTTCGATGACGACTTTCAGTGGATTAAGAACAGCCATCACACGCGGCGCGATTTGGTTAAGGTGTTCGCGGATCGATAGATTCAAAAGAGCGAGATCGGTGAGGCTGTTAAATTTCGTCACGCCGATGCGCGCACAAAACGAGCGAATTGATTCGGGGGTAAAGCCGCGACGGCGAATGCCGGAAATCGTTGGCATGCGGGGATCATCCCAACCGGAAACATAACCGCCGTTGACCAGTTCCGTGAGCTTGCGTTTGCTCATCATCGTTTGGCTGATGGTCAGCTTCGCAAATTCGATCTGCTGTGAATGATGAATGCCCAGTTGCTCGATGTACCAATCGTACAGCGGACGGTGCTGTTCAAATTCAAGCGTGCAAATTGAGTGGGTGATGCCTTCGATGGAATCCGATTGACCGTGAGCCCAGTCATACGTCGGGTACAAACACCACTTGTCGCCGGTGCGATGGTGATGAGCGTGGCGGATACGATACATCGCCGGATCGCGGAGGTTCATGTTGTCGGAGTTCATGTCAATTTTTGCGCGGAGCGTTCGTTCGCCGTCTTTGAACTCACCGGCTTTCATGCGAGCGAATAGATCGAGATTCTCTTCGACGCTGCGATCGCGGAAGGGGCTGTTTTTTCCAGGCTTGTTGAAGCCGCCGCGAAACTCGCGGACCTCGTCGACCGTTTGATCGCAAACAAAGGCTTTGCCGTCTTTGATTAACTGCACCGCGTATTCGTACAACTGATCAAAATAGTCGGATGCGAAAAATTCGGCGTCCCATTCGAATCCCAACCAGCGGATATCGGCGCGGATGGCTTCGACGAACTCGGTGTCTTCTTTCTCCGGATTCGTGTCGTCGAAGCGAAGATTGCATTTCCCACCGAACTCTTGAGCGATTCCGAAATTCAGGCAGATGGACTTCGCGTGGCCCATGTGCAGATAGCCATTAGGTTCCGGCGGAAACCGAGTGTGAACTCGGCCTTCGTTCTTATTGATGGCAATATCGTCGACGACAATTTGGCGGACGAAATCGAGTGGTTTGGTTTCGGGAGTGTTCATGGTTTGCAATTGGGTTGCTGCGAATCGATGTGGTCAAAATTGAAATGAATCGATCGTTAAAATGTGTCACGAAATGAATGACAAAAAGATAGGTTAACGGTTCGCGAAACGTAAGGGTGCTTGCGTAAAAACCAACTTTGTCCAAGGCTCGATTAATGCGCCGGATGC
>JBGSKR010000355.1:0-2248 GCA_041741135.1 Mariniblastus sp. | reverse complement strand
ACGGCCAGCAAAGCCCGGTGTTCCTGAGAAAGTGGATGAGCAAGGAATGCAAATTTCATGGAAAGGTCTCAATTTCAGTTTACTCGAGGTGTTCGATTTCGATTGTTCGCGTGGAAAGTCGGCTAGGGTTCGTTTTGCGTGATCAATAAATGGTTAAGGTAAATTGGCGGCGTGATCTTGAGCTGATAAATCTGTGCTAACTGGTCGTCCCTTCAATTCTTCAGAATATGCTTGGACAACGGCACGCCGAAACAGTTTCGATCGCACTTGACCTCGCAGTTTTTGGAGTCGTAATTGTGCAGAAGCTGGCGAAAGTTGGTAGCGTTGCATCAGCCAACAAAGCACGATCGTTGCACTACGCCCTCTGCCAGATTTGCAGTGAGCATAAACCGATCGACCCGAACGAATATTCGTCTCTATAAAATCGACAGCCAACTTGATCTCGTCCAACGTTGGCTCGACAAAGTCTACAACCGGAATTCTCAACTGGTTAATTCCGAAAGTAGCATACTCTTTAGTCGGGCCTTCACGCTCTTCACAAGTATTAAGCACTCCACGCACGCCCATGTCGTGAAGCAGACGAACTTCCTTTCTTGCGGGAAAAGCACCGAGCCATAACCCATCCTCGATGACATCCCATTTGTTCAATCCCCGTAATCGGCATTCGACAATATCCCAGATCAGCGTCGGAAAATAAATGGTTCGCGCCAAAAAGGTTGACATTCGTATTCCACCAAAACTCACGAGGACTTTCTCCTGGTTGCCAGATTCGGAAAGGTTTTTCCGAGCGAAGTCATGCTAATTGAACCGCGAGTTGATTCAAGGAGGAAGGCAGATTCGCGGGCTACTTGTAATAGCGCAGAGCCCTAAGCGTTGAAGACAGTCCTTAAGGTGGCGATTGCGGATTCCGATCCGCCACCGAAGGGACTTGCCGCTTAAATATTGTTAGCCACCCCCATTTAAACCGCTACCGCTTGTCCAGATTGGGCCGATTCGTAGCAAGCGTCAATGATTTGCATCAGTGCTAACGCTTGAGTGGGAGTGTTCAGCGGATTTTCTTTCCCAGCAATCGTAGCGACAAAGTTTTGTGCAGAGCGAATGCGGCCCATGTCTTCACAGGCTTCGACTTTAATCGTGCGATCAACCGATTTCCCGTTGTCTTGGACGTACAATTCGCAAGTGTCGATAGCGGTTTCATCAAGTCCATCGGTTCCAAAAAGTCGTTCGATTTTTCCGCCGGCTCTCGTTCCCTGAAAGACAACTGAGACTTCTTCTCGTTTGACCATTTCAGCCCATGAGACTTGGAGAGAAAGCACCTGCCCGGTTTCAAACAGCACGAAACCGTGAGCGGCGGTTTCTACATCTGTGACGCCTTCTTTGTTGTCTGGGATTCCCCAAGGGCCCTTAAAACTGCTGTCAGTAATAAAAGTGTCGAAAGTCTGAGCGAGCACCTGCGTCGGTTTGGGGTTGCCCATGAAATAAGTTGCCAAATCGATCATGTGCAACAAGTCGATTAGCGGTCCGCCTCCCGATAGCGATTTGTTCGTGAACCAGCCGCCAAATCCGGGGATGCCGGTCCGGCGAACCCATTTGGCTTGAGCTGAGTTAATCGTGCCGACCTCGCCAGCGTCGATGGCGGCTTTCATTGCGTAAGCTTCCGGGCGAGCGCGATTGTTGAAGTTAAACATCAGCGTCTTACCCGCAGCATCGGCCGCGTCGATGATCGTCTGGACTTCCGCAGCAGTCATCCCGGGCGGTTTTTCGCAGAACACATGCTTCCCCGCATTCAACGCCGCGATCGATAGTGGAGCGTGAAATTTATTGGGGACGATGATGCTGATCGCATCGATGCTGGGGTCGGCGAGCAAGGCCTCGACGCTATCGGCGACCTTGGCAATATCATGCTTTTTCGCGGCGGCAGTAGCAGCCTCTTTCGAAACGTCAGCAATGGCCGCGACTTCTGCCCCACCTGCCTTGAATCCTGCGATGTGATAGCGAACCATGCCGCCCGCGCCAATGATGCCGACTTTTGTGGTCATGAAATTTTTTTCGATGAGGGGTGACGGAAAAGACTAAAAGGGTGAAGTAACCATAATCCAAATTGTTTCTAGATTCAACGAGACCGGTCGCTAAAGTTCGGTGAATGTTTACAATCGGGTGATCGAGTCCTGCGTAATTGCGGTAGTTCACGATCGGTAGCCGGACTCGTGAGAGTTCGGAAATTTACCAAACAGATAAAACCGAAGTC
>JBGSKR010000354.1:0-1944 GCA_041741135.1 Mariniblastus sp. | reverse complement strand
GGCATGGGCGACAGCAACGACATTACTTGGTTCGGTCGCTGCTTTGTTGTTGGCCGGCAATCTGATCAAAAGGTTTGGCGGGAAGGGATTGATCGAAGACTCAATCGCGAGCCAACCTTCGTTTGCGGCTGCAGTGGCCTTGGGCGCAGGTTTGACGGTTTTGATTGCGACACGGATCGGCATGCCCGTGTCAACGACTCATGGCTTGATCGGAGCGTTACTCGGGACTGGATTGGCGGCAGGCTCAGCGCTAAACCTCGGGAACCTGGGTTCTAATTTCCTGATACCACTTCTTATCAGTCCGATTATTGCCGTTGTAATTACGGTACTCGTGTATCCCATACTTCGATTCTGTAGGCAGCGACTGGGAATTACGCGGGACATTTGTCTTTGCGTTGGCAAGGAAATGCTTGAAACCGTTCCAGCGAATTGCCACGCCGTTGCGCTGGAACGGGCAGAGCATTTGACGGCGACACTGGGTACCGTTGTTACTTGCGAAAGTAGATACCAGGGCAATGTACTCGGAGTGTCGGCAGGTGAAACTCTCGACAAACTTCAT
Organism: Mariniblastus sp.; assembly: GCA_041741135.1. Classification (GTDB taxonomy): domain Bacteria; phylum Planctomycetota; class Planctomycetia; order Pirellulales; family Pirellulaceae; genus Mariniblastus. Next base: position 1,385 of record JBGSKR010000354.1, on the reverse strand, counting down.
TTCCTCTCGTCTGGCATCGTGAGCTTTGCCCGAGGACTCAACGACACGCCCAAGATTGCTGCATTGCTATTGTTGGCTCCGGCATTTGGCACTTCCGTCAGCCTCATTTTGGTGGGAATTGTGATCGCATTGGGCGGTTTGCTCAGTGCTCGTCGCGTCGCCGAAACGATGAGTAACAAAATTACAACGATGAATCATGGTCAGGGATTCACGGCCAACGTCATCACGGGGCTAATTGTAATCGGCGCCAGTCGCTATGGTTTGCCTGTTTCAACGACCCATGTCAGTTGCGGATCGTTGTTTGGAATTGGTGCGGTTTCTGGAGGTGCAAAGTCGAAAACTATCGCGACGATTCTCCTTGCCTGGATCACCACCTTGCCGTTGGCTGCTGGAATCGCTGCATTAACTTATCTGATCGTGAGTTCACTTTGATTGGCGACCATCGTATGAAGACAATTGAGCTACGTGATCTGACTACGAGAGTCGCGCCGTGACTCTCGACTATTGGTTCATGTTTCCAATTTCGATTGCAATCGCCACGATCTCAATGGCGTCAGGGGTTGGTGGAGCGACGTTTTTTGCCCCAATCTTCCTGCTTGCTTTGGGGCTTCCGCCAGAAATCGCGATTGGAGTCGGTCTGATAACGGAAGTGTTCGGCTTCGGAAGCGGAGTGGTGGCCTACCTTCGACGAAAGTTGATTGATTTTCGATTGGCGCGGGCGATGCTGATATTTTCCATTCCCATGGCAGCTCTCGGCGTGGTGGCAACGAATTACGTTGACCCGGCAATACTCAAGGCCATTTTGGGAATGGGGTTATTGGGTGTTGCATTTAGCTTGCTCCGCGCTCCGCAACCAACTGAAGTCGCAACATTAGATCAGGAAATTGAGCAGGACAGCAAGGCCAGCGCTGAAACGTGTATCACATCAGCGACGGGTGAAACATTTTGCTACACCGTCTGCAACAAGTGGTTCGGCAGGTTGGTGGCAACGATCGGAGGTTTCTTCATGGGAATGATCTCTACCGGACTCGGGGAACTTAACAGTTATTTTTTGCTGCAGCGCTGCCGGGTTCCCAGCAAAGTCGCCGTTGCAACAAGTGTCTTTGCCGTTGCGTTGACGGCCATGGTTGCTGCCGCCGGCCATATGATAAAGTTTCTTTCGGCGGATGATGGGACGATGGATACTGTGGTGGCTTTAGTCATTTTTACAGCGCCCGGTGTTGTCATTGGTGGGCAGTTGGGCCCAATGTTTTCGACGCGAGTCTCTCAACACACCCTCGAAAAATCGCTTGGAATTCTGTTTGTTGTCGTTTCGTCTCTGACTCTTGGTCAATTGATATTTCAATAATGTTCACGATTGTGAAGTTTGCGGAATTCCGCATGTA
>JBGSKR010000353.1:0-2058 GCA_041741135.1 Mariniblastus sp. | reverse complement strand
TTCTCACCAAGTGGCAACATCTGATGAAAGAATCGACCGGTTTCCAATTCTCCGACCAACTCCCAGTTTTTCCCATCGTCGCTCAAACGCAGCACGCTTCCATCGTAACCGCTGACCAGCAATGAACTGCCAATGGTCACTGCCGAACAACCGAAAGCTTTCATCGGATTGGTGGTGGGAATTTCGGGACCAACACTCCATTTTTCCGTTTCCGGATCGTAGATGTGAACGGTGGCAGTGGGACCGCCTGTTGCTTGAATGCCACCGAGCGCGATCAGTTTGCCAGCGTGTCCGCGCGCGGCCATGGCACGCGTTTGAAACGGAACCGGAATCGATTTCCACTCGCCATTCGGATTACTCAAATCAAAACAGAGCATGTCATCGCACCAAGTCGAATCTTCGTTGCCAGTCATCGTCCACCCGCCAACGACATAGACGGCATCTCCAATCACACAAGCATCGATCGAAGAACGTCCGGCTGGCAAGTTCGGCAGCGCCGTCCAAGAACCGTCCGCTGGATTGAAACAAACGAAATCAGCGACCGAATGCAAATCATGGTCTTCGCCTTCTGCATTCTTTGCTTCCAATCCGCCGATGCGATAGAGTTTACCTTTGTAAGCGACCAGCGAGACGCCTTGTAGCCCTAAACATTCACCGACCGTTTCCCATTTGCTGGCGGTTCCTTGTTTGGTTCCCAGCGCAGTTGTCAGCCGGTAGACGTTCCGATTCTGGTACGATTTGGCGTAAGAATGAGCTTTGCCTTCTTTGCCGCCCACGATGAAGAATTGATCGTCGATTACCGCCGCACCGAAGCTGGTCATCGCACGAGGAAACTCGGGCAGCTCAAGCTCACTGCGATTGATTTGATATTGATTGGAGTTGGTCGCCGATGCTGCCGCTGTGGCCGATGCTGTAACTGCTGCTTGATCGCCACCTGCAACTATTGCTTCTTCTTGAACTTCTTTCGCTTCTGCCGCTGGATGGGCATTGCTCATATCGACAACGACGGTGCAGTAGTAGCGTTTTTCATCAAATTTTCTACTGTCGATCTCGCCATTTTCTGCAACGATTTTCTTGGCCATGATTCGATAGCGAGCTGGCAGTGCGACGGTGACCTTGCCGACTTCATCCGAATGCGTTTCGACCACTTCGCCATCTTCGGGCGTGATCGTCAGTTCGATGTTGGCTGCCGGTTTGCCTTCGAAAGTCGTTGTCAACTCGAACGAGCCATCGCGGAAAATTGGGATCACATCGAGAGTCAAATTCGCGTCGTGTTTCAAACTGCCACTGGCTGCGGGCCATTCGATATAACGTGCGGAGTAATCGAGCCACATCGCTTTATCACCACGAGCGAACACGCCGTAGGGACAATTCAGCTTCACCGCAGGACCGGCTGCGTCGAGCGTGGTCTCGAACCAGCCTTGATCGCCGTCTGATTCTTGCGTCAATTTCAGCTCTGTTGGTTGGTCGCCGTCAGAGAAAACGGCCATCGACTTCAGCCCCGCCAGATATTGCGATTCGTCGGGTTCGAGTCCTTCTCCAAAAACGACTTTGATTTTGCCGTCCTCGCCATAGACCCAAATGTGATGCGCCTGAATTGACGGACAGAGCGATGCCCACAAGCCACCGATGGCGAGCATGAAGGCTGAGATTTTCAAGTTTTTGGAAAGTAGACTCATGTTTAGATTCTTCCTATGTAGCCATTCACGGTATTGAATTGGGTTTACTCAAATAAATTAACGACTTCGCCACCATCTCGCGTCACAGCGGCGGCAAGGACCTCCCGATCAATTGTATCTGCAACAAAATGCGTCGAGCCATCGACCATGCAAAACTGGGCTCCGCCGGTATGATCGCTGCGGAAATTGCGAAACTCTTTCAAGGTGCTGGCCGTGACGGGAACCGACCCCTGCAAGTTAAACGTGCCTTCGACGTTAGAATGCGCATTGAACCAATAACCCTGCGCCCACGCATAATCCCCGCCATCGCCAGCAAAAGGATTTCCTACACCAGTAAAATTAACACTGTTGTCGGTCTCGCCAAAGAAAAAAGTATTAC
>JBGSKR010000352.1:0-2928 GCA_041741135.1 Mariniblastus sp. | reverse complement strand
CTGGCTGGCGATCGCGTCAATCTCGGTGACACCGTCCAAGTTCTCAACAATCTATTCGTTGATAACTGGAATCAATCACCACAGAGATTTGACCCTCCTCGATCAATCGAGGTCACTGCGCATGATGGTTTAACGGATTCGATCGGGAAGGCCAACTCGCATCGACTCGCCAACGTGGCAGGATGGTTAGCTGGGCGTTTTGTCGATGGCCTGGAACCGAATTCGTCGCCGGTCGTTTTCGTCTTGCCAACAGACCAGCGCGATGACTCGCTTAAACTATTGTCGGCTATTCACCAAGCGATTGCACCGGCCAAACAATCGTCGCTGATCTTTCAAAGCCATGTAAATTCATCGAGTGATCTCATTGGCCATGCTCACGTCGTTGCAACATATCCGAACAGTGAGTATTTGAATGAAATGCAGTCTAGGCCGGAAAAACGTCGTCCGCCAATCGTCGATTTAAGTGCCCCGTTGCCATCAGCTTTCAGCAACGTCGGATTTGCGAAGTGGTTTGAAAGAAAACTGATCGACAATGATTCTCAGCAAACGACTCAAAAAGGATTGCGTCTTCGCGAATCGCTCAACGACATTGACGAATTAATGTACCCTGACGGCTTCTCCCAAGTATGGGGTTTTTACGAGTCGCTCAACAAAAGCAGCTTTATCGTGCACGTCGATGAAATCGGTCACCAGTCGGAAACACTATCCGCGATTTCACCCAATGTAGCTGGCTTTGTAGTGAAATGGACAAGTGCAGCCATTAAGGATCATTTCAAGAAGAGACAAAGCCGTTCGGACTGGCACAGCCTATTGCAAGTTCTGCTCAGTAACTCTTGGCCGAAGCCAGCCCGCAAGCTGTGCTTTGACGCGATTTTTGAAATGCCCGAGTTTTCTTTTCCAATTGCATTTGCCAGTCGTGACGCGATGAGAACGCCTGATCTGGTTGAAAAGATTGACGAAACGATTCAGACAAACCCAGATGTGTGGAGAACCTTGCTTCAAGGGGCACCACAACAGGCTGCGAACTGCCGGCCATATCTCGAAAGCCAGATTGCTTCGGGTAAGTTGCCTTTCTCCGCATCTCAACATGCTACCGAGATTCTAATAGAGACAGGCAACGCTGATCAGCAACAACAGGCTGCGATATATTTCCTGACCTCGCCAATGCAACCGCGACCGATATCAGTCAGGCATTTTGAATGGCTGCAGTCGATTGAGTCAGAAAACGGACTGCTGCAGCGAGTACTGGATTCAGCCAGCTTGCCACCGCAAATCGCTGAGTCTTTACAAAACTTTTTACATCCGAATGCGTCTTCGTATCCGGGATCACAGGCGAGTACTAGATCTCATGCAGATGCCGAATTTGAACTGCCGCAGGAACAACAAGCTGCGTCATCGGCATTCAGCATTCGCAGAGACCGCATTGAAACGCGCCAAGTTCGCGATCCCCGTTCGTGGATTCTCTACACGGCAAGCGTTACAGGGCTTGTAGCAGTGTTGGGGACCGCCGCATTCGTCTGGGGAAAGTTTCAAGATATTGATAAGCTTTCGACAAACGTGTCGGTTGGCGCCTTGGCGGCAGTCTCCATCAGCCTGCTAGTTGCAAGCGTCGCATCTTTTTGGTTCAGCAAGAACCGCATGGTTAGTCGGCAACGGCCACTGATGATTTTGGGGTTTGTCAGCGTCGCTTTTATGATCGTTTCGGCAATGGCGGCTCTTGGCTCGTTCGTCGCACCCTTCTTGAGCGAGGTGTTTCCTCGTGCATGACACGACGTTTAGACGAGTGCGAACTCTGCAGCCGGATGTAACCGACGAATACTTCAACGATGGCCCGCAGCCGGTCAGCGACCGACAAGTATTGAATGATTTACGGTTAGCGATTACTTGCTGGGAACCGCCGCGAAACCAGTTTTCGGCGTTCTTTCTAGATGAGTTCTCGTTGCAAAATGCAACTCGCCAAATCGTCATCGCAGTCCTCGTTAAGACGCAGAAGGTTCGGTGCAAAATCGTTCATGAAGCGATACCTTACGATGGCAGCAAAGTGTTTGACAATCCAATCCCTCGCAACTTGCAAGAGCTGCCCGAGGCAAAAACTAAGCTGAGCTTTCCCGACGTTGCCATTGAAAAACGAAATCAACTTAAGGCCGGGGAATTTTTATCAATATGTAAAAAGTGTAGTGGCAGCGGCGATGTCGAGTGCCCAAAGTGTTCGGGAGCGGGTACCAGAACCTGCGACTCGTGCGACGGTGTAGGTCTAGAATCCTGCAGCTCGTGCAACGGCGCAGGCGAGGTTATGGAATCTGCCACGACCACGCGACGCTGTACCACCTGCAGTGGCAAGGGTACCAAGCAGTGTAGGCGGTGCGATGGAACAGGCACGAGGAATTGCGACGCCAAAGGCTGCAACGGTGGAAGTTTACGCTGCCTTGCCTGCGCGTCTACAGGCAAGCTACGAAACAGAGCTTTCCTGGTAGAAGAAACATTTGTGAAAGTAGGTCATCACCTGCATTGCAAGCATGGATGGATTGATCCGAACAGTGAGTTAGCAACGGACTTAATGGTTCTACGCTCTCAAACGGTGGCCGGCGGTGGAGAAGATTTGAAAATTGAGATGTTGCGTAGTGCATTGTCCGAAAACATGAGGCAACTTGCAGTCCGTGTCGGTCGTGGTCTGGCCGAAGACAAAACGCATTCCACATGGGATTTGGGATCAAATTACGAACTACGCGCTGGCTACGTGTACCATGTCGTTGTTGAACATTTGAATCAGCAATCGGAATTGATTGTTGCTGGCTGCAGCAATACGGTGACTATTATAAAAGTACCCGAACAGCCCAAGAGCCTTTTCAAGAAATTGGGCCGCGGAATAGGCAGTTTATTGTCGGGCGACCAAGTAAAAAATTCAGCTCACGTCGACGCTGTGCGCGC
>JBGSKR010000351.1:0-6463 GCA_041741135.1 Mariniblastus sp. | reverse complement strand
TTACTCTTAGTTTTTCAGAACTAATTGCAAGTTTGAAGGACTTTTTTTATTTAATTTATTATTATATTACCTTATTTTCTCCTAAATTACAAACAATTTCTATTACTTATTTCATATCTTTACATTCTGCAATGGTTTTCTTGAGTTCATTGGCCAAGCCGACTCGCATCGTCAGGACTTTGCCTGAGATACTACACACATAACCCACGCCTTGAAGTTCGAGCTTTTTCTCGTAACCATCCTTGACGCCGATGATCATGTTGTTGATTAAAGCCCGTGTCAGCCCATGGTAGGCGCGTGCCGATTTTTCATCGCTGCGGCGAGACACGGCGACTTGTTTCCCATCGTCGTCAATTTTCAATTCGACTTCAGGGCGCAACTTGTAACTCAGCTTGCCCTTGGGACCTTCAACGTTGACTGTTCCATCGCTAACAGAGACTTTAACGCCGTCAACCACAGGGACAAGTTTATTTCCAATTCGTGACATCGATCTAATCCGCTATTTTTTTAGTTAGCTGAGTTCGCAAGAACTCAGTTTTCGTGTTTCATTATTAGGTTGGTAAGACGGCCCAGCCAAACTGATGTAGATCGATTTAGGCAAATCGCTCAGCATCAGCGGCAAACCCGCATGATCTACCAGATCTCGCACAGCACTTCGCCGCCAACCTTTTGCTGGCGGGCTTCGCGGTCACTCATCACACCCTTGCTGGTACTGAGAATCGAAATTCCCAAACCGTTTAGCACGGGACGCAATTCGCGAGCACTCGAGTAAACTCGGCAACCAGGTTTGCTGATGCGTTTGACGTGGCGAATGACTTTCTCGCCGCTCGGTCCATATTTGAGATCAATATGCAGTTGACCTACGGGTGAGGCATCTTCTGCTTTCCAATCCCAAATATAGCCTTCTCGCTTAAGCACTTCGGCCACACCAGTTTTGACCTTGGAAATTGGCATTTCCACATTGGGCCGTTCAACGCTTACCGCATTACGGATACGGGTAAGCATGTCGGCGATCGGGTCAGTCATCATAGTCGCTTGTTTCCCTTTTTGCCTTACCAACTCGCCTTGCGAACGCCGGGAATGACTCCCTGTTCAGCAAGGTTACGAAAGCAGATTCGACAGATTCCAAATTTACGATACACTGCGCGAGAACGACCGCACAGTTTACAACGACGTTCCCGCCGTACCGGATACTTGGGCTCTCGTTCCGCTTTGGCGATTTTCGATTTTCGTGCCACAGCAAATGCCTGTAAAAAAATTCTTTAACGTTTGGTCGCTGAACTCATGAAAGTTCAGACTTTACTGGTAACTGAACTCACGAGAGTTCAGTTCGATAACTTGTAAATGAAAGACGATTGCAGCATTGCCGCTCTCGAACGAGAAGGGCAACACCAAACTATTCCCGGACAAACTTAACTTGCCTGTTTTTTCTCAGTGGATTTCTTTTGAACTTCCTTGAAAGGCATGCCGAACATTCGGAGCAACTCTCGGCCCTCGTCATCATTCTCCGCCGTTGTGACGAACACAATGTTCATCCCTTGGTTGCGAATGAATTTGTCTGGATTCAATTCTGGAAACACACCGTACTCATTCAAGCCGAGGCTGTAATTGCCGCGACCGTCAAATGCTTTGGAACTGACACCGCGAAAGTCACGCACGCGAGGCAGCGTCAACGTCAAAAGTCGATCCATGAACTCGTACATGCGATCACCACGCAAGGTCACTTTGCAACCGATCGCCTGACCTTCGCGTAAACGAAAATTAGCAATCGATTTGCGAGCCTTGGTAATGACCGGCTTCTGTCCGGCAATGAGAGCCAAGGCCTCACTGGCGTCTTGCAAGTCTTTTTTCTCCTGAGTTGCCGATCCCACACCCATATTGATGATGATCTTAGACAACTTGGGCAACGACATCACATTCTCCCGACCGAGAGTCTCTCTCAAAGCGGGGACAAGTTCTTTGTTGTAAATCGTTCTTAAACGGGCTGACATGATTCTCTCGTTGGTACATTCTGCTGATGATTCCAGCAGCGGTGATTAATTTTTGGCGGCAGTTCAAATTTGACAGAGTCGGAGTTCCGAGAGAAGTTCAACTCCTTCTCCGAAGCCAAAACTCACAAACGTTTTTCCCTACAGCACTTCGTTAGCGAGGCTAACAATTTTCATATAATTTTTATCGCGGAGTTCACGAGCGACCGCCCCGAAAATACGTGTGCCGCGAGGATTTTTATCTTTGTCGATGATCACGACGGCATTACTATCGAACTTGATGTAGCTTCCATCGGGACGTCGAGTTCCTTTTTTGCAGCGTACAATTACGGCACGCACGACCGCTTTTTTCTTGATATCGCTGCCAGGAATTACACTCTTCACACTGCACACGATGATGTCACCAAGTCCAGCGGTCCGCCGGCGCGAACCACCAAGAACCTTGATACACATCACTTCTCGGGCACCAGTGTTGTCGGCAACTTGCAATCTTGTTTCTGTTTGAATCATTATCTTTACTTCCGGTAACTCTTGGTAAACTGGCAATGGCTCACATTTCGATCGAGCGTCGAACCATCATTCGTTACTCCCAAGCCTTACGCTGAATCTCCCGCAGTCTTGCCAGTGTTCTCAGTTGTAACTTCATCGCTCAGCGATTCCGACTGCTTACGGGCAGCACGCATCGCAGCCACATCGACAGCACTGCTTTTCTCCACAACCTTAACCAAATTCCAACGCTTAGTCTTCGACATCGGACGAGACTCGATGATCTGCACCATGTCACCTTCACCCGATTCGTTGTTCTCGTCGTGAACGTAACAGGTCGTGCGATCGCGATAAATCTTGTGATACTTCGGATGCCGAACCAGACGAGCGATTTCGACGACTCGTGTCTTGGCCATTTTGTCGCTCGTAACGCGGCCCGTTAAAACTCGTTTTGGCATGTTCGTGTCTCAGTTATTCTGCTCAGTTATTTTAAATTTCGCTTTTCACTCGAAACCAGCAGCCACATGGCTCCTAGTAAAGTTAGCGTCTAGGCACCTTTGGCGGCAGCCATCGCCTTCTCGCCAACGATCTGCCGCTCTCGTTGAATGGTTTTAATGCGAGCTACAAGCTTGCGGTTCCGAGCGAGTTCGGTCGGAACCTCCAGTCGCTCGGTTTGGGATTGGATTCGCAACCGAAACAAAGTCTGGCAAGCCTCTTTGAGGACCGCCGCCATCTGCTCGTTACTCATGTCTCGTATTTCGGATAATGTCGCCATAGCTCTAATTTCAAGTGAAGGGAAGTCGAATCATCTCATCTTGAGAGATGCCGCAACACCTCTCGTTTTCCGCCCAGAAGCCCCATAACTTCTGCTAAATTTTCTTTGGATCAAAAGCATCAACGCTTCAGCCACCGATCTCAGACGAGAGTAGTTTCCAACGAACTAATCTTCCGTCTACAACGCCGCCGACTAAATCGAGCGGCGTTTGACCATACGCACTTTGAACGGCATTTTGTGAGCCAAGCGGGCGAAACAGATTTTTGCCTGTTGCTCGTTGACACCGGAAATTTCGTACAAAATCGTACCGGGTCGAATCGTGGCTACCCAGAATTCTGGTTCGCCCTTACCCTTACCCATGCGTGTTTCCAACGGAGTCGAGGTGATCGACCGATGGGGGAACACGCGAATGTACAACTTACCTTCGCCGCGAATATATTGTTGGGCCGCAATTCGTCCCGCTTCGATCGTTTGGGCTTTTAACCAACCTGGATCGAGCGACTGAAGTCCGTAATCGCCAAAGACAACCGAGTTGCCTCGAGTGGCGTTACCTTTTATATGACCTCTTTGGACCTTTCGATGCTTGACCCGTTTTGGCATCTGCGCCATCGATCTCGTCTCCGTAAATACCTTGATTAATCCACACTTGAATTCCGATGTGCCCTTGTGGCGTGAGAGCTTCAGTAAAACCGTAGTTGATTTTTGCCCGTAGCGTACTCAGCGGCATCGAACCATTAATTTGTTTCTCACGGCGAGCCATTTCAGCTCCACCCAATCGCCCGGCCAACTGAATCTTGATTCCTTTGGCACCAGCATCCATTGATTCTTCTGCGGCACGCTTCATGGTGCGACGAAAACTCGAGCGACGAATCAACTGCTCAGAAATTTTCTCAGCCACCAATTGGGCCTGCAAATCTGGGCGAGCGATTTCTTCAACCTTCAAGTTGATCCGACGACCGACGAGGTTTTGAATCTCATTTTGCAACCGCTCGATCTCCTGACCTTTTTTGCCAATGATCAGACCGGGACGAGCCACGAACAAAGTCACTCGAACCTCGTCGCGAGTCCGCTCGATCTCAATTCGATCAATCCCCGCAGCTTTGTAGTTCTGCGTCGGATGCTTACGAACAAAATCGCGGATTTTTTTGTCTTCCACCAACAGAATTCCATACTCCGCCTTGGGAGCATACCAGCGGCTTTTCCAGCCTTCCATCACACCGGTTCGAAACGCGATTGGATTTACTTTTTGACCCATGATTTAACCGTTAAAAATTTCTTAGTGAAACTCGCCAGAATTCCATGATTTAAATTGTGAATGAGGAACTCAGGGCGAACCCCATTTCGACTGAGCCCGACTTAAACTTCCTCAATACCCACACGAATGTGCGACATTCTCTTCAACTTGATAAACGACATACCTCGTGCCCGAGGCTGCATCCGCTTGAACATCGGCCCACCGTCAACGCAGACTTCCGAGATAAACAAATTGTGTTCCTCAACAATTTGGCCTGGGTTCTGCGATGGGTCTTGCGCGTTTGCCAACGCACTGCGGATGACTTTTTCCAACATCCGAGCACCACGATGAGGTTGGTACCGCAGAATATCTAGTGCTTCATCAACGAACTTGCCACGCACCAGGTCAGCCAAAGGGCGAACCTTGCGAGCACTAATTCGAGCGTATCTGTGTTTTGATTCGAATACCATTTGAACACCAACGACTATTGCTTAAACATTTGTGATTTTTGTTTCAATCAGCAACACAACTGACCAACCTCTGCCGCACGCTCCTGAAACCCAATGGCCATTTCAACGAACAGCCAAGCCCAATCTACCGCGAACCAATTAACGCAAACTACTTACCGCGCCCGTGACCCTTGAAGGTTCGACTGGGAGCAAACTCACCCAGCTTGTGACCGACCATATCTTCGGTGACCAATACCTTAATGTGCTTTCGACCATCATGAATCATGAAAGTGTAACCAATGAACTCGGGGACAATCGTACAAGCCCGCGCCCAAGTCTTAATTGGTTCCTTCGCACCAATGGCCTCAGCCTTCTGAATTTTGCGGAAGACCTTCTCGTCGACAAACGGACCTTTTTTCTGTGATCTACTCATATTCTTACGACTTGACTTTCAACTGACCATAACGTACTGATTTTCGACGACGAACGATCGCTGAATTCGAGGCCTTCGCCAACTCACGAGTCCGACCACCCTTAGCTGGCTTACCAGTCGGACTGACCGGATGACGACCACCTTTGGTTCGACCTTCACCACCACCGTGCGGGTGATCGATCGGATTCATGGCAGTACCACGAACATGGGGACGGCGACCCAACCAACGGGAACGACCAGCTTTACCCAGCACGATCGAACCGTGCTCCGAATTACCAACTTTACCAATCGTCGCCCGACAAGCTGCCGGAATTCGGCGAATCTCACCACTTGGCAGCGAAATCTGAGCCCAACTTGATTCACGAGCCATCAACACTGCATTTGTTCCCGCACTTCGGCACAAAACAGCACCCTGACCAGGACGCATTTCAATATTGTGAATTACAGTCGCCAACGGAATGTTCTTCATCGGCAAACAGTTGCCCACGGTCGGCGGCACTTTCGGACCACTTTCAACCGTCATTCCTTGCTCAAGACCTTCTGGAGCAACGATATACCGCTTCTCGCCGTCCACGTAATTCAACAAAGCAATTCGAGCACTGCGATTAGGATCGTACTGAATCGAATCAACCACCGCCTTCACACCGTCCTTATTTCGCTTGAAGTCAATCACGCGAAAACGACGCTTGTGACCGCCACCACGGTGACGAGCAGTAATTTTGCCTTGGTTGTTTCGACCAGACCCGCGAACCATTGGACGCAACAAGCTCTTTTCTGGCTGCGCACCTTTGGTCAACTCCTTAAAGTCGCTAACCGACGCATCGCGACGACCAGCGGAAGTTGGTTTGTAAACTCGAATTCCCATCTTAATATCCGTAAGCGTTTAAGCTGATTTCAGTGGTTCTAAAACCGTTTAATAAAAATATCGCTTGACGAGCGATCAAACGCCGCCAAAAACACCAAGCCAAGCCAGCCCTAAAAGAAGTCAATCTTGTCTTCGGCAGCCAGCGTCACAATCGCCTTCTTCCAATCCTTCGTTCGCCCAACCGTGAACTTGTACCGACGAGGCTTGCCCTTGCGAGTCTGCGTCGAAACCCC